>JAHJOQ010000105.1 GCA_018820315.1 Candidatus Zixiibacteriota bacterium
GACACCTCAGCAGATCGTATCGCAGCAGGCATCGCTGGAGTTCTACGGCTTTCCGCCGGATGAATTGACAAAGAGAATCGAGGAGATCAAGGCTGTGACAGTCGAGGACGTGAAATCGGCTGCTGCCAAATATCTCCATCCTGATGACTTAATTGTGATCGTGGTCGGAAACGAAGATCTGTTCGACAAGCCGTTGTCAACGTTCGGCCTGGTGACAAATGTGAAGATCGAGTGACAGGCATTCTGTGAGCAGATGTGGAAATCTGCCGCACACTAAGGAGCACAACTCTTGTGTGCACTTTATCCTCTGATAATAGAAAGACCGCAGAGACTCAGTCTCTGCGGTCTTTTCAAGTTCGTGAGTGTCCGGCCTAATTGTCAAGCCTGAACTGTTATAGCCCTGTTGCTCCCGGCGCATTCGGAGGATCGGTTATGTATATCTTCTCCGGCTCCGGTTTTGCCTTTCTGCAGCGATTGAACGCCATCAGTATCGAGCCGAGTCCCACCATCACGGTCAGCAGGTAAAGCATCCAGCCTATGTAGGGGAGGTTGAACAGTATGGTCAGAATGACCAATCCGATAAGAAGTGCCAGAGCCTGCGACTTCGGGCCGGGGGATGATGAAAGGGTGCTCAATAACTTATCACCGATAGCCAGTGCCACGAACAGTTTAGAGACATAGAAGAGGATGACATAGAGAAGCAGAGCCACTACGCCTACCGGGATTCCAATTACTGTGACCAGTGCCAGTACGAGTGCGATCGGCACAACGATGAACAGCACGAGGCCGAATCCGAAAGATCTGGGCAGATCGGACAGTATAATATCGCGAGTGGAACAGCACGGCCTTCTGCAGAAGCCGATCAGGAACAGCCCCACAATGTACGCGCCGATGAAGAGGATCGCAGTTTCGAAGAAGGAGCTGAATGCGTCTTCAGTGTCTCCGGCTGTCTTCTTCTTGTACTTGGTATCCCCCTCAATCTGTGCGCCATCGGCTATGGTCGCTTTCTCCGGAGATGAATAAGTCAGGTTGCCCAGAATCACTGCCGATCTGTCGATAGTGACTTTGCCCGCGGATATATCGACGTCGCGATCGACTGTCCCCGAAATCACAACCTCGTCAGCATCAATCTGGAGATTCCCAAGAACCGTTCCGTGTACGAAAGCCTTGCCGGAAGAAATGAAAACGTCATTCTGCACTTCGCATGTGGAGCCGACTCTGGCAATTCCTCCCATAAGCATCAAGTTGTTCCCGATGCGTCCATCCGCAGTGACCTTGTAGCCTGCCAGCCTTACCGACCGGTAAACGAGCCCACCCGCTTTCACGGTGTAACCCGCGGCGTTAATATTGCCGTCCACGGTTCCGTCGACGACGATGTCCATGCCTGCGGCAATCACATCGCCATGAATTTCACCGTCGAACTTGACGTCGGTGCCACCCAGAAGCAGGTCATCATTGATTTTTTCTGAAACATAGACCTCGTCGCCGCCGCGAGTCTCCAGCGCGTGTGCATTACTTGCCCAGATGACGCCGAGACACGCACACAAGAGCACGAGGCCGATTGGGGTTGAGAGCCCGGACATTTTCTTGGTTTCTTTTATCACATTAACCACCTACTGTGTTTACGTTCTCTTCCGAATATTGTTGCGATCAATCGGATACAAACTAATTGTTGAAATACTCAGAGTGTTGTATAATTTATTCAAAAAGACCCCTGGATCAACAAAAAACAGGGTACCATGAATATTCTGCTGCTGCTTGGCATCACTCTGACTCTGTTTTATCTGGGCGTGAGATTTTACTCGCGCTATGTGTCAGACCAGATCGGCTCGGATGATGCCCGCGTACCGCCTTCACTGGAACGATCCGATGGCGTCGATTATGTCCCGACACGTCCCTATGTAGTTTTCGCACATCATTTTTCGACAATTGCAGGCGCAGGTCCAATAATAGGCCCAACGCTTGCGATACTCTTTGGATTCATGCCTGCCTGGCTCTGGATAGTGTTCGGCACCATTTTGATCGGTGCGGTACATGACTACACCGCGCTGTTCGCTTCCATGCGTGAAGGCGGGAGATCGATGTCGCAGATCGCGGCCAGGACCCTCGGTCGGGACGGGTTTGCGCTCTTCATTTTATTCACGATTCTCATGATAGTCCTGGTTACGTCGGCATTTCTCAAACTGACTGCAATGTCTCTCACTTCTATGTGGCCTCTGGCGGACATGTCACTTGCCCCGGACCAAACGCTGCTGCGGACCGTGATGGATGGCGGCGTCGAAAAGGCCGTGATAGGTGGAATTGCGTCGACATCTGTAATTATCATCACTCTGTTTGCTCCGATCATTGGATTTCTGATCTGCAAACGTCAACTCAGAACCATCTATACATATTTGCTGGCTGCTGCAGTCTGTATCGGGTCTATTTATCTCGGGTTCAAACATCCGGTTACTTTGTCGCCGAACACCTGGATGATTATCATGTCTGTCTACACGTTTGTTGCTGCCGGGATTCCCGTATGGATAGTGCTGCAGCCTCGCGATTTCACGAATGTCCAGATATTGTATGGAGGGATGGCTTTCCTTGCAGTTCTTGTCATCGTCGCCGGACTCGGCGGAGCGGTGGTGCGCTTCCCATCATTCAATGTCTCAGAAGGGGCTCAGCATCTCGGCTTGATCTGGCCGATGCTGTTTATCACCGTTGCCTGCGGCGCAATCTCCGGCTTCCACTGTCTTGTATCATCAGGCACAACCAGCAAGCAGATCAGTTCCGAAGGCGACGCCCGCAGGATTGGGTATAACGGCATGGTGTTGGAAGGTGTTCTCGCAACACTGGTACTGCTCGCTATCGGCGCCGGGCTGGACTCGTCAGACTACATGGGAATTGTCTGGAATGCGGACGAAAAATCCAACCCGATTCTGGCATTTGCTTTGTCGGTCGGCAACCTCTCGCATTCCGTGTTCCCGTTCATCTCTGTCGCTCTCGGATCTGTTTTCGGAATCCTTATGATTGAGGGGTTTGTAGTCACCACTCTCGATTCGGCGGTGAGGCTGAACCGCTATCTCTTCGAGGAACTCTGGACGCTAATCTGGGGAGAGGCTATCCCCACGTTCATGAGAAGATACTGGTTCAACTCGGGTCTCTCTGTTATCCTGATGTTTCTACTCGGCTACTTCAATGCGTTTACTCTCATCTGGCCGATATTCGGCAGTGCCAACCAACTACTCGCAGCGCTGAGCCTGATTGCCGTGTCAGTTTGGCTGTATTGGCGCGGCAAGAAGAACTGGTTCACGTTGTTACCGGCTGTTTTTATGATTGTCACTACACTCGCCTCCCTGGTATTCCTGCTGTTCGATAAATATATGCCTGAAGGCAATGTGGCGCTAATAGTGACAGATCTCCTCCTAATCGCCCTCTCTCTGGGAGTCGTCGTGCTGTCAGCCCGAATGGCGTACTCGTTGTATTCCAACAAGTTAAGCGGAATCATAAAACAATCTTAGTCTCGATTCGCACTTAAGTCGATAATCCACAAAAGGAATCGCCGACTTTGCCGAAAATCCCTAGTAAGAAGGGTGTTTTGCACAGTCATGGGAAGAAAGTCTGTTAGGTCTATTTTCCCTCGGATCGAATCGCTTTATATTACTTCCCGCATGCTGATGACCGTAGCCATCACAGCGTGGATGGTATTCGAATCGGTTTCCGGATCCGAGAGGATAGCTGTAATCATTCTGATTGCGGCATTGCTTTCACAAACGATACACTTCTACGTGTACGCTGTCCGGCTGGGCAAATCGTACGAGCGCCTATTTATAGCTTCCCTCATATTCGACATAGTCTTTATCTCATTTCTGACTCACTTCACTGGAGGGATTCACAGCAATTTCTATCTGCTCTACTACATGACCGTAGCTTTCGGCGCGTATTTCATGGGTCCGCAGCCTGGAATGATAATTTCGTTCGTGGTCACGACTGTATATTCGTTGATGATTTCCCAGAGATCGGATGAGATACCGATTGTCGATCTGCTGGTACGGTGCGCGTTTGCATGGTCGTTAGCGTATATCGTTGGAGTCGTGTCGAAGCATATGAAGCTGTCCGAATCTAAGCTTCTCAAGCTGCTCGATACTCTTAATGTCCGTACGACCGAGCTCGAGCGCATGCAGGTGCAGATTGAGAATATTTACGATACTTCACTAACGCTTGGAGAAATCCTGAATCCGAGACAGCTTCTCGATGAAATAAACAGAATGGCTGACACTCTTTGGGGTTACGCCCTCTTCGAGCAGATTCTGGTAAACCCGGAAACCGGGGTGCTGGAACTTTGCGCGCGGATCAAGTATGGTAATCGGGAGATTCTCGATCCTCCGGTGCCGGTAAGGACTGACGGTGTCGTCGGCCGGGTGGCGAACACCGGCATTAGTGAAAGGATTGTTGATGTAAGAACCTGTTCATACTATATTGAATCCCTGGAAGATGCCAGGTCCGAGATGGCGGTGCCAATGATCTCACGTGGACGGGTGGTAGGTGTGCTGAATGTTGAATCCAAAGATGTCGGCAGGTTGACGGGGCGTGATCAGGAATTGGTCTCGATCCTTGCTAGCTCGGCCGCAATGGCGGTGGACAACGCTCGTCTCCACTCTCAGATATCCGAGCTCGCTGTCATTGACGAACTTACCGGAGTATACAACTACCGGTACTTTGCAGAGCGCCTTGGTGAAGAAAGAAGACGATCCGAGAGATATGAACTCCCGCTGTCTCTCATCATGGTGGACATTGACTGGTTCAAGAAGACAAATGACACGTATGGTCACGAGGTTGGCAATGCCATTCTCAAAGAACTTGTCGGCGTGATCAAGGAGTGCATCCGCGATACCGATCGACTCTGTCGCTACGGGGGAGAGGAGTTCATCGTTATTCTGCCACAGACATCCTCGCCAGATGCACTGATAATCGGCCAGCGCATACGTGAGCGAGTGGACATTCACGAGTTTGGAGGCTATGCAGGCACTCCCAAGCTTCACGTCACAGTGTCAGTCGGAATAACCAGCTATCCCGACAACGGCCTCGAAACCGCCGAGCTTATCTCCGCCGTTGACTCCGCTTTGTATCACGCCAAAGGCTCCGGGAAAAACCAGGTCTGCTCGGTCTAATCCTATGTCTCGAAACGAGAGTCAGATCGGCGAATTGTTCATGCTCGGTCTTGACAACGAGCAGCTCGGTCTGATAAAGAATTTTCACGATGCGTTTGGCTTGGGCGGAGTGATTCTATTTGCGCGGAATTTCGAGTCAGTCCACGATATCAGAGAGCTGATTTCAGAAGTAATATCGCTCACCAGCAATGATCTCATAATCGCCGTCGATCAGGAGGGAGGGGGCGTTGTGCGAATCTCCGGATCCGAATTTCCGGTTTTCCCTTCTGCCGCTAGCTACGGTTCCAGGGGTGATCTCAAAGGCGCAATTCATGCCGCTGAAGTGACCGCCAGATGTCTGCTTGATCTTGGAATCAACATGAACCTGGCTCCTGTGGCTGATGTGCTTACGAATCCTGCCAATGATCTCATGAGGACTCGCTGTTACTCCAGCGACACGGCTGCTGTCAGCGACTATGTCAGAGCGATGGTCGGTGCATACAACCGTTCCGGCGTCGCCTCCTGCGCCAAGCATTTCCCCGGACTCGGAGACTCCGTAATCGATCCGCATGTTCGCCTGGCCGTCTCAAACCGATTGGAGGCGTTCTGTTCGGAGAAGATGTACCCACCTTTCAGAGTGGCTATCGAGGAGAGCTGCCCGGCGATCATGACCACTCACCTCAAGGTAAGATCGCTCGACAGCGACAATCCGGCTACGTATTCACGGTCCATCGTGACGGAGATACTGCGCAACTCACTGGGCTTCAGCGGTGTGATTCTGACCGATGATCTCGATATGGGGGCGATTGACGATCTCGACGATGCCGTGCCGATGGCGCTCACTGCCGGACATGATATGGTTCTTATTTGCCACTCATTCGACAAACAGATATCTTGTGCAGAGCGCGTGCAGGCGCTTGTCGCATCCGGGGAGCTCGATGGCGTTGTCATCGAGCGCAAAATCGAGCGCGTAAGAAACCTTAAGCAGACCTTCAAGAATTAGTTGATGAAGTTCTCCATTGGAAAGAAGCTGAATGAGAGATTCACTCTCGGGATGATGTCCGGGACATCGCTCGACGGTGTCGATCTATCTCTTGTGAAATTTGGACGGAATTATGCCATCAAAGAGTGTCATAACTCATACCTCAAGTTTCCACGCGGACTCAGGAACGCGCTGTATCAGATTGCAGAGTCAGATGAGGTCTCCAAGCACAACTTGATGCAGGCAGACAGAAGGTTGGGCGAGTTCTATCGTGACTCTGCTCAGGATTTCACTAAGTCTTTCGGCAGACGCGGGGTGCCGGTCGATCTTGTTGGCTGTCACGGCCAGACGGTGCATCACTTCGGTAGCGGTCCGGAGATCGGTACTACCCTGCAGATCGGTTTTCCTGACGCTATTGCGCATGGGCTTGGAATACCGGTTGTCTCTGATTTCAGGTCTGCAGATATGGCAGCTGGCGGCCGAGGAGCTCCGTTGACGCCGATAGCCCATTTCTACTTCTTTGACAGGCCGCGATGCAGGCAGATGATTGTCAATATCGGAGGCATCTCTAATGCGACATACCTGCCGGGGAATTGCAACATGGATGACATTCAGGCTACCGACTGCGGCCCAGGGAATATGCTGATCGACCAGTTGTGCGAACGGCTTTTCGGAAAGGCATTTGATAGAAACGGGAACATCGCTCGAAGCGGGACAGTAGACAGGCGACTGCTGAAGCACTTGACGAATATGAGTTTTCTTCGCAGACGGTTGCCTACTGCTCTCGGAAGGGAGCAGTTCGGCAAAGAAGTTGTTGAATCGATAGTCAGTCAGGCAGAACGGTTGGGTATCCAAAAGGAATCCATAATCACGACGACATCCCATTTCACAGTCTATTGTATTGCGAGAGTGGCACGCAAATATGGCATATTGGATCGAGTTTTAATTTGCGGCGGAGGAAGCCACAATATATTCTTACGCAGTCAATTGACAGAGCTATTGAATGGAGCCGAAGTGGAAGACACGTCAGTAGAAGAGATCGATCCTGACTTCGTTGAGTCTGTTTCGTTCGCGTTGCTCGCAAATCTGGCAATTGATGGCATCCCTGCAAACGTCCCGCAGGTGACTGGGGCGAGGAAGAGCGTCATTCTCGGAAAGATTACCCCCGCATGAGAATCCCAATCGCTTTTGTTTTGTCGAGCCTGCTCTTGATTTCAGGTTGTGCCAGGTTCTCGTATGTCGAGAAGAGGCTTGGATACAAGAATCTGAAGCGGCCATACGTGAGAGTCAGGATCATCGAAACATCCCGCCTGGAAATAAGATGCACCGGACCATATGAGCTTTACTGCACATTTCCGGAAGGTAAGACGACCGACTATTTCTCAAACTCCGGAATTGTCATATCGAGTCATGGAACACACATGTCCGTGAAAGAGAGAACGGGTCTGCCTCTCGAGAGTCGATTGAAGAGAGTCGTTGCCCTTCCTGCCGACAGAAAGAATCATCTTCTTTTGAACGGGAAGGCGTTCCGTGGAATCGCAGATGTCATAATCGAGAATGACAGTCTGGCTGTAATAAATGCAATCTACATGGAAGACTACCTGAAGGGAGTGCTGCCTCCTGAGATTGGAAGACATGGACGAGATGAACTGGAGGCAATCAAGGCTCAGGCAGTTGCCTCAAGGACATACGCTCTTTCCCGTTTCAGGCGAGATTTGTCAAGGCCGTATGACGTGGTCAATGAGGTTGCCGATCAGGTTTATACCGGAATGGATATTGAGGATCGTTGGATCAACACTGCTATCGAGAGGACGAAGGGAGAAGTCCTGCTATCTGGCGATGACCTCATCACAGCTTACTACCATTCGACTTGTGGCGGTGCAACAGACAACATAGAGGATGTTTGGGAAAAGCAAGCGCAACCTTATCTCAAGGCTCGACAGGACAATCTCTACTGCAGTTGGTCTAAATTCTACAGGTGGTCGGTCCAGTGGTCACTTGGCGAACTTGAGAAGTCAATTGCTGCGTATCTGAAGTCCAAAGGAAGACTCAAGAGTGGGGATATGAAGCTGACCAATCTCGAAGTGATAGACAGGCTCAAATCAGGCAGGATTCGAATCCTGAAGGTCACGACAGCTTCGGAGGACTTCCTTCTATTCAAGGATCAGATCAGATGGGCGCTGCTTCGACCCGGCACCACCGGCGCGATCCTTCCGTCGACGAACTTCGAGCTTGCATTCGAGCGGGGCAATGATGGACTCATTACGGCTGTGACCGCTGACGGATACGGCAATGGCCATGGAGTCGGCATGTGCCAGTGTGGTGCACTTGGGCGGTCCAGGGAGGGTCTGGGATATCGCGAGATTCTATTGCACTATTATTCTGGTGTAGCCGTTACTGCAGTCTACTGATCCATCGCGCTACAGATTTTGCTTGCAAATCAACACTAAAACGTTTTAATCAAGACTATTGTGATGTGTCGAATTGTCAGAAATACGGTGATATCTGCCTGCCTTCTGCTTCTGTTTCTGCTGTCCGCTGAACTGTCTGCACAGCACGTTCCCGGACGGTGGTCCGCGCAGTTGAGTGGAGGAATCAGGCAACCGACCCTCAATCAGAAGCACCAGCCATGGGCTGTCTCGCCATCGTTCGACGGCAGGCTTTGCTACAGGCTGACCAAATCAGTCTCAGTCGGTGGATTGCTTTCATACTCCAAGATCTACAACGATTCGGTGTCCACCTCTACATTCAAGATTGGCCGCGAACAGGCCAATGAATACTGGAAGAGCGTGAATCTTGGTCTTGTGATTGTCGTTCACATCGACAATTCGAGTCAAACATATCCCGGGCTGAAATTCGGGATAGGGATTTCATCCTGGGAAGCAAATCGTGTCGAGAACGACAAGCCGGTTATCGTCAGCAGACCCGATGGCAGTGAAACGGACTATAAGGCGTCAGAGCTTTTCCTTATGACCGGCATCGGCGGAGAAACGCCCATACATCCGCGATGGGGTATCACGTACGACATTGATTTGTACGTCATGCCCGGATTCGGCGCCGACTTCGACAGTCGAACTAATGATTACAGATCTCACGGATACGCGAATCTGAGAGTGGGGCTTGCATTCCATTTCGGCAAGTGCGAAAAGACATTGTGGGAACGCTGGAGAGAGGATGAAAAGGAAGAATCGCAGCAGAACGAGCCATCACCGTCGGCCGAGTATGACGCTGACAGGGATTCGACGGAAGATGGAACGCAGATCGAGGATTATCTCGACTCCGACAATGACGGTGTGAAAGATGGAGTCGATCTTTGCCCGAATACTCCGGCGGAAGCCGCCGGATTCGTCGATGAGGCCGGCTGCCTGATCGATACTGACGCAGATGATGTTGCCGACTACCTTGATAGCTGTCTGAACACGCCAATAGGAATGAGTGTCGATTCTGTCGGATGTTCGATCGACGAAGATTCGGATGGTGTCACGGATAGTCTGGATGAATGCCCCGGAACACCTCTCAGATATCCCGTTGACAAGATTGGTTGCATCGACAGAGCGTCTCTGTTCAAGAAGAAAGTCCTGCATGTCAAATATCAACCTGGCGGGTCGGATGTAGACACACGGACGAGCATATATCTTGATACGCTCGTTCAGATGCTGAACCATTTCGACGATGTTAAGATCAAGATTATCGGCTATACTGATAATATCGGAAACGAGAATGCGAATCTGAAGCTCTCTAAGAAACGAGCGGACAAAGTCTTCATATACCTTGCGGCCAGTGGTGTCGATCAGCACAGGATGGTGGCTATTGGGAAGGGTGAGACAGACTTCATTGCGACAAATGCAAACAAATATGGACGGGAGCTCAATCGTCGTATCGAGATCGAGTTTGAGTATTGATCTGCATATATTTAGCGAGCCGCGAGCGGATGTTCAGGGCGTTTTATGCTTCAAATATCCTGCAACCGAACAACATTTTTGTGTATAAATAGAAAACTGTGAGGGAAGGATACGATGCGTAAATATTTGACAATTCTGCTTCTGTTTATCATTGCTGCTGCTTCGGTTCCGGAAGTCGTGGCAGGTCCTTACGACTGGTCTCTGAGCTATACCTTCAAAGTGGCAAACCCATTGAGAAAGATCATCGAGATTGAGGCTGAGTACACTTTTCCGTCTACTGCGGACGAAGTGACATTTCAGTTGGACGATTTCGACAGCCACTATACACGCGGCTACAGAGAGCACATCAGAGTATTCAATCTGACAGACAGCAAAGGCGACAAGGTCGAAGTCGCGTCCGATTCTCCGGGAGCCTACCGAGCATCCGGCCTGAAAGGAACCTACAAGGCACATTACAATGTTGTGATGGATCATTACTTGTCGCAAAGTGAATTGGGCATTGAGGACACTCCTCTGCTGTGGGGGCCGGTCGCGGTTTTCCCCGGAGCATCTGTAATCGTCTATCCGAAAGATCTCGGGGGGAGCCGAATCGGGAGCATTGACGTGCGATTTGTCGGCAACGACGAGGAAGTTTTTGTAGTGCCATACGAGAAAGTTGGGAGAAATCACTACAGAGTTGAGAGCCTTGCGCTTCTGAAGAGTGAATTCTGGTCGATTGGACTCTTTGATGAGTACGTGTATGAAAAGAATGGTGATTCTCTCATCTACTGCATTGTGAAGGAGGGCATCAGTTATGATCCTGATTCGCTGAAGTCCAGGATTGACCTCATTCTCGATTTCTACACTCAGATGTTCGGTTCTCTACCGGTTCATAGGCTCAGCATGTCCGTAATCTTCACTCCAACTTCAGCCAAAACGCGGGGCATGAACAGCTTTGGTGCGGTCGGGTTTCAGAGCTTCAATTGTCTTCTGGATGAAAAAGTTGCCGACAAGGACCTCGATTCGCAGATGGGATTGATATCATACAACTTAATGTCATTTTGGACGCCGGGACGCTTCCGTCCCGACAACAGCTCGCAGCTCGACTGGTTCACCACGGGCGTTATGAACTACTCGCAGCTGAAGACCATGTTGCGGCTTGGGTTTATCGATGACAATGAATTCATGGATAGGTTGAGCAGGACCTACTCAGCGTACCGAGATCAACTCGATAGGCGCGGTCTGTCACTAAATGCACTCCTTAAACTCGCGAATTCCAACGACAGGACTGTCTACGAGTTTATGATTTGCGCAATGCTCGATCTTTCTCTCATCGCCGAGACGGGAGGAGAAGCATCACTGGATGATGTGCTGGTCAGTCTTTATCATACTTTCAGAGGGACAGCGGGCTACAGCGAGGCCGACCTTCACGGTCTATTTAGAGAGTTGGGTCTGACTGAAGTGGACAGCCTAATGGGGCGCCATTTCAGAGAAGCGTACCCCATAGAACTGAAAGAACTGCTGCGGGCCTTCGGGTATACTTCCACATTGGCGTCGGCTGGCCAGGTTGACATCGGTCTCAGGCTCACTGGTCCTGATAACTTGAGTGTGGACTGGGTGGATCCCAAAGGTGCTGCAAAGAAAGCCGGAATTCAGCCGGGAGACATTCTTTCACAGGTGCGCGGATTCAAGATAGACAAGGCTTCAGATCTTCCAAAACTGATTTCGAATCTTGACGCAGGCTCCAAGATAGAAGTTACCTATATCCGCAACGGCAAGGAGCGTGATACGGAAATCACACTTGCCAGGAGGATGATACAGCGCATCTCACCGATTCAGCCACTGTCATCTTCGGCGAAATCGCTATGGGAGAAATATAAGTCAATCTAAGTATTGTCTGCAGTGAACATCGTGACTGGTGTTCTGCGAAGAGTCACAGTGGCAGGATTCGATAGCGTCGGTGACGACGTTGTAATCTGTCGCAATCATTCAAGCGAACGGCTGCCTCTGAGTTAGAGGCAGCCGTTTTCAAGTTCTCGATTCTGCGCGTTAATTTACCAGCGCGAAGAACGGGACCTCGATCATCTCAGGTTCAGGATTGATATTCGTTACAGTTTTATCTTCGGCTACATACATGCCTTCGCTTCGCGTTCCGACGATTACCATGCCATTATCAGCAGCGATCGATGATACTTCCAGAGCTTCGGACCAGTCCATCGGATTGACCCAATCCTCGAAGATCTCATAGTAACCCCAGTTTCTCGTGCCCACCAGTATCTTCCATCCGTTGAAGGCGACTGAGGTGATGTCACATACAAGAAGCCCATCGTCTGAATCGTATAGATTCCAGCTTCCACCATCGAATACGTAGAGACCTTCCGGAATCCCGACATAGAGTCGATCATGTCTGTAGCCGAGAGTTGAAACGTGATCGAAAGCTGTTGAGTCAGACTCGAGGAAGCGTTTTCGGAATTTGATGCCATCATAGAAGAAGAGACCCTCACCTTCGGAGGCGACCCACATCAAACCACCGCCGAACTGAATCGCGGTGATGCTGTTCTTCTCAAGAAGAACGGATGCGCTGTCGTTGGCGAGTTTGATGAGACCATCCCAGGCAGTACCGAGATAGACAGCGTCCCCATCCTTTGCAATCGCGGTGATTTCAGATTCGATTTCGGGGACCATCCTCGTAAGAATTCCGCTGCTGTCGCGCAGATAGAGTCCCAACTTTGTGCCAATATAGAGATCGCTTCCATCAGGATAGAGTGCTGTTACATGGTGATCGACGAGGCCATCATCGGCAGAGAGCAGATCGATGGATGAATCTGCGGGATCATAGATGATGAGGCCACCATCGGTGCCGGCAATTGCTTTGTCATTCGCAACCGCGACACAGTTAACTTTCGAATAACCGACAACGAGCGTATCGAGCGGAGCATCATCCAGCAACAACTCTGATGCTGCCGGTGTGTCTGAGTGTACGACTCCCATACTGTGCTCATATTCTGAGTTCAGCGCTTCTTCTGCCACACGAAGCTGCATCTCAGCTGGCGTGATGACGACCCTCTCTTCGACACTGAGCACAAAGATTGCCACAACGACAGCCGCTACGGCAACCAGCCCTGCTGCAAATAGGATTCGATTTCTCATGACATTTTCCTTTCGGTTGAGGTTTGTTCATTTCGTTCTGATGATTGCTATTGCATATGCCATGCCATGAGTCTATCACCTTGGGGTACTGTGACTTATGGTTATTGGGGATGTTTTCGATTCGGCTGTTGTGTGTCAGATGGGACACATATTGAGTGATGCCGATAATGATTCTTGACAATGGCAGAGAGTGGACTATCTTATGCAGTCTGATCGGGGTGTGGCGCAGTCTGGCAGCGCGCTTGCTTTGGGAGCAAGATGTCGGAGGTTCGAATCCTCTCACCCCGATTTTGAATTCCCCCCCCGAATCATCAAGCGATACATGAGACTGGCGACTACTTACAGAGTTTCTGTGAGATGCAGTTTAGTAAGCCTCGCCGTCAAGGGTGGCATGTGGTAAAAGGACACTATTGAATGTGCCACGGATTCGGCACGGTCAACGGCCTTCGGTTTGTCTGATCACCAGATGTTTTCGTCGAAGCTGCTGCGATGTCGGCACGATTTTAGTTGCAAGTCACGACTATGATATCATAATTGCCCGATATTCGTTGGGGTGTTGATTGTGAATAGAAGCAGGACGCTCGACAAATACCGGAAGCAGTCAAGTGCGTTTGTTGCTTCCCTCGTTGATCTTCAGCGGTTGGTTGACATCTTCCGCGAACAGAACTTCTCTGTGCTCGGTCCCACCGTCATCGATCATGCAGTATGTTATGACAAGATTGAATCGATCGATCAACTGCCGTCAGGTTGGCGCGAATCTCAGGATGGCGGAAGATATCGTTTGATACAAGAGGGTGACGGTGCGCTGTTCGCGCACACGATGGGACCACAGTCGTGGAAGCGCTTTCTCTTTCCTGCGAACCAGGACACAGTCTGTGCCAGACAAGAATCATGCGGCATTGCTCTGTCGTCAACCAGCATTGAGCCTGCACCGAGTCAGGTATTTCTGGGAGTAAGAGCATGTGAAATAGCTGCGTTGAAGATTCTCGACAAAGTATTACTCGAAGGCCCATTTGTGGACTCTGTGTACCGCGAACGGCGCCGGAATTCGTTTATCGTTGCGGTCAACTGTACCCGCGCCGGGGACACCTGCTTTTGCGCTTCAATGAATACCGGACCGTATCTGACCGATGGGTTTGACTTGGGGTTGACCGAGCTGTTGGAGGCGAATCAACATTTGTTTATTATCGAGGCCGGTACAGAGCGAGGACACGAAGTTGTGGAAGGGATGGGGCTGCCATTGGCAACGGACGAGCAGCGGAGGACTGCGAAGAGTGCAGTAGATGATGCGGCGACATCGATGGGTCGCGTGGTTGACACAGAGAATCTGCCGGCAGCTCTGAAGACTTGTCTGGGTGACTACCACTGGGAGGAAATCGCCAATCGGTGTCTCACGTGCGGCAACTGCACACTCGTATGTCCGACTTGCTTCTGCTCCAATTACGAGGACTCCTCCGACTTAGTCGGCGCTGCGGCAAGTCGTACGCGCCGCTGGGATTCCTGTTTCTCTGTTGACTTTTCATACATTCACGGCGGCAGCACTCGGGCCACCGCAATGTCCCGGTACCGACAGTGGATGATGCACAAGCTGGCCTATTGGCCGGAGCAATTCGGATCTTATGGCTGTGTAGGGTGCGGTCGCTGCATTACCTGGTGCCCCGTGGGTATCGATATAACAGAGGAAATCACTGTATTTCGTAAAAGAGTCACGAGGTAAGACATATGGAAAACCTGGAAAGAATCTTGAGCGCGCACCCGTTCCTAAGCGGTATGACCGCGCAGCAAATCGAAGTGCTGGTAGGGTGTGCCTCGAACGCAGTTTTTAAGCCTGGAGAATTCATCATACGAGAGGGACAGCCGGCTGATCATTTCTATTTCATCCGGCACGGACTGGTGCAGATCGAGACCCACATACCGCAGAGGGGAGCGCTAATCATACGAACTCGCCACGAAGGTGAGGTCCTGGGCTGGTCGTGGATGATACCGCCCTATCGGTGGCACTTTGATGCTCGAGTGTCCGAACTTACACGGGTCATCGCGATGGACGGGAAATGCCTGCGAGACAAATGCGATCGTGATCACGACCTGGGTTATGAAATTATGAAGAGATTTTCGCTGATAATCGCGGAGCGACTGGAGGCAACGCGGTTGCAGTTAATGGACGTCTATGGAAATTCTACGACCAAATGAAGATATAGCAATCGGCTCTGCGCCAGACGCCATGTTGCCGCGACCGTATGCTATTCGAAAGCTGACCAACGAGACGCACGACACCTTCTCGCTTGAACTGCAACCGGATTGTGATGATCAGGGATTTTCATTCTCACCCGGACAGTTCAACATGCTGTATGTGCTGGGCGTTGGTGAAGTACCTATATCGATTAGTGGAGACCCCGCGAAACCTGAGAGATTGACTCATACTCTGCGCGAGGTTGGTGCTGTCACAAGAGCCATGCGACGCCTGAAAGCCGGCGGCTGGCTGGGTGTCAGGGGTCCTTATGGCAGCAGTTGGCCGATCAGCAATGCCGAAAGAAAGGACGTGGTTCTGGTGACCGGAGGCATTGGCCTTGCACCGCTACGTCCGGTAATATATCACATCCTGGCGAATCGTGATCATTACGGCAAGATCGTTCTGCTCTACGGCGCTCGAACGCCCGATGACATTCTGTACGAGAAAGAGCTGGAGAAGTGGCGCTCGCGATTTGATCTTGAGATCCATATTACGGTCGATCGTGCGACAGGGTCATGGTGTGGCAACGTGGGAGTTGTGACGCAGCTAATCACACGTTCTCCGTTCGATGCGAAGAACTGTGTAGCGATGGTGTGCGGACCGGAGATCATGATGCGCTTCACAATACTTGAGTTGGAGAGGCGCGGTGTTAACCTCGACAACATCTATGTATCCATGGAGCGCAATATGAAGTGCGGGATTGGACTGTGTGGCCATTGTCAGGTGGCTGGATCGTTTGTGTGCAAGAACGGGCCGGTTTACCGCTATGATGAATTGGGCAACCTGCTTATGCAGAGGGAAGTATAGCGTGACATCAAGCAAGAAAGCAAAACTGGCGGTGTGGAAGTTTGCATCGTGCGACGGTTGTCAGTTGTCGATTCTCGATTGTGAGGAGCAGCTATTGGATATTGCCGGGGCCGTGCAGATTGCGAATTTCGCTGAGGCGACAAGAGCCGTCATCAAAGGTCCCTATGATATATCACTGGTGGAAGGGTCGATCACGACCCCGCACGACGCTGAACGAATACACAAGATCAGACGCAACTCCAAATATTTGATCGTTATCGGTGCTTGCGCAACGGCAGGCGGAATCCAGTCGCTGAGGAATTTCGCAGACGTGCGCGAATACACTTCGCTTATCTACGCTCATCCCGAGTACATTGAAAGCCTTGGCAAATCAACACCGATCGCAGACCACGTGTACGTGGATTTTGAGTTACGGGGCTGTCCTATCAACAAGTACCAGTTGCTGGAAGTGCTTAGCGCTAAGCTGGCAGGCCGCAAACCATGCATTCCGACCTACAGCGTGTGCGTCGAGTGCAAGCGAAAGGGAAACGTGTGTGTTATGGTCGCTCTCGGAGTTCCCTGCCTCGGCCCGGTAACGCAAGCTGGATGTGGTGCGCTGTGCCCATCCTATCAGCGGGGCTGTTTTGCCTGCTTCGGTCCCAAAGAGACACCCAATGCTGAGTCGCTTGCAAGCAAGCTAGAGAAGAGCGGGCAGACTCGTCAGGAAATCGTCCGTGCGTTCAGAGGATTCAATGCATTCGCCGAATCGTTCCGCAAGCAGAGCGAGGCATATGAAAGGTAGAAGCATCAAAGTCGATTACCTTGCCCGCGTGGAAGGGGAGGGTGGCTTCCAGGTCAAGATCAAGGGTAATGAAGTTACCGAAGCCAAACTGAATATCTTTGAGCCGCCACGGTTCTTCGAGGCATTCCTGCGCAATCGCCACTTTCTTGAGGCACCGGATATTACGGCTCGGATATGTGGCATCTGTCCGGTGGCATATCAGATGAGCTCTTCATATGCCATGGAACAGGCTTGCGGCGTCAGTGTCATCGGACCGCTGAGGGATCTGCGCCGTCTGATCTATTGTGGCGAGTGGATTGAATCCCACGCGCTGCATATCTACATGCTGCACGCTCCCGACTTCCTCGGATATGAGGATGCTATTCAGCTTGCGAAAGACTATCCCGACATTGTAGGACGCGGACTGAAGCTCAAGAAGATCGGCAACGATCTCATGATAAAACTGGGCGGACGCGAAATCCATCCTATCAACCCTCGCATCGGCGGGTTTTACAAGACACCCACCAGAAAGGAACTGGACAGTTTCATTGAGCCTCTGGAGTGGGCGCTCGATGCCTCGCTGGAGACTGTGCGCTGGACGGCCAAATTGACGTTTCCTGAGCTGGAGCGGGACTATGAGTTTGTGTCTCTGAGGCATCCGGATGAGTATCCTATTTGTGAAGGAAGAATCGTATCTAACAAGGGCATTGATATAGAGATCGCAGACTTTCTCAAGGTCTTCGAGGAGGAACACGTCGCACACTCAACATCGCTGCAAGCCCGAGTCAGGGACCGGGCCGACTACCTTGCAGGACCTCTGGCGCGCTACCACAATAGTTATGACAAGCTTCCGGAGATTGCTCGAAATGCTGCTGTCGAGGCAGGGCTGGGAGAGTCGTGCCGCAATCCCTTCAAGAGCATCTCTGTGCGTGCGGTCGAGCTGGTATTCGCTTGCACCGAGGCGCTACGACTGATCGGTTCGTATTCGGAACCGGACACGCCATATGTTGAGTGTACTGCTAGAGACGCGGTGGGTCACGGATGCACTGAGGCTCCTCGCGGGCTACTGTACCATAGATATCATATTGACAATCGGGGGCTAATCAAATCGGCTCGCATTGTGCCGCCAACGTCTCAGAATCAGAAGGCAATTGAAGCAGACCTTCGCTCTTTCGTGCAACGCAATCTGCATTTGCCGAAGGACGAACTTACCTGGCAGTGTGAGCAGGTTGTCCGCAATTATGATCCATGTATATCCTGTTCCTGCCACTTCCTCGACCTGCAGTTTCAGAAGGAGTAGGTTGAGGATATGAGGGGCGACACTCTGGACATTGTTGTCATTGGCTTAGGCAACCCTCACCGTGGTGATGACGCCGTTGGTCCTGAGGTTGCAAACATGCTGTCTCAGCAAGATCATCCGTTCCTGCGCGTCTGCACTTCCATGCCGGATGCGACATCTCTTCTGGATTGCTGGCAGGGGGCTGATCTTTGCTTTGTCGTTGATTGCTCTGTGTCGGGTTCACGCGAGGGAGCTGTCCAGCGAATCAATGGGCTTGCGGGCGGCATTCCGGAGCGATTCCTGAATTCCACCTCAACTCATACGCTGTCAGTAGCTCAAGGGCTGGAGCTTGGTCGTGTTCTGGATAGGTTGCCGCATCGACTAATCATCTACGGCATCGAGGGAGTTCAGTTTTCGCATGGCGCACCGATGAGCCCTGCGGTGCGGGATGCCGTGGATCGAGTCGCTGCTGCCATCATCAAAGAAATCGAAGAAATAACAAATGAGGTGGCTGTTGAGTAGGGTATCGACCAGTAAAACCAATCCTCCTGATGAGGCAGGCCGGATTGAACGGTGGCGCGTGACAATATCAGGACGTGTGCAGGGGGTCGGGTTTCGGCCGTTTGTGCATCGACTGGCGACCGAACTGAAACTTGCCGGAACGGTCTGTAACAGTTCTGAGGGGGTATATGTCGAAGTGCAGGGAGCGCCTGCACAACTGGAGCAGTTTCGATCCAGACTCGAAACGGATGTCCCACCGTTGGCGGAGATAGATTCCTTGGCGGTTGCCTCTCTCGATCCTGATGCCTCTCGAGTGTTTCGAATCAAACCCAGCCGACATTCGGATCGCGCAACTGTAATCGTTCCTCCGGACGCAGCGATTTGCGACGACTGCAAACGGGAGGTTCTTGATGCCAGTGACCGTCGCTACAGATATCCATTCACGAATTGCACTAATTGTGGCCCGCGTTACAGCATTATTGAGGGTCTGCCGTATGATCGCCATCGAACAAGCATGCGGCATTTCACAATGTGTGATCGATGCCGGGAAGAGCATGACGATCCGTCCAGCCGCCGGTTCCACGCTCAGCCTAATGCCTGCCCGGACTGCGGTCCGCAATTGACTCTATTGGACGCCAAGAATATGAAACTCGCAGAAGGCAATTCGGCTTTGGGGCTAACGAATCAAGCAATCACGGCTGGCTTCATAGTGGCTCTTAAGGGTCTTGGCGGCTACCAGCTCATTGTTGATGCGCGCAACGACTCAGCGGTCCGACGTCTCCGATCTTTGAAGAGACGCCCTCACAAACCTCTTGCAGTCATGTATCCATCTACCGAGCTTGTAAAGCAACACTGCTCGATGTCACCGTTGGAGCAGAAGTGGCTTCAATCGGCGGTGGCTCCGATCATCCTGTTGCAGCGGTTGCAGAAGACCGAACAGCAACATCTTCCCTGTGAGTCTGTATCTCCCGGACAAAAGACACTTGGTGCAATGTTACCGTATACGCCATTACATTTGTTGATACTGGGCGATTTGGGATTTCCTGTCGTTGCGACGAGCGGCAATCTAAACGGCGAACCAATATGCATCGATGATAACGATGCGATGGGCAAACTCTGTGGAATTGCCGACCTGTTTCTTGTTCATGATCGCGCCATCGTACGACAGGTGGACGATTCTGTTATTCGCTTGGTTCATGACCGGCCTGTTGTTCTCCGCCTGGGTCGTGGTTTGGCGCCGGCAGTGATCGCACTTGACGATGAAGCCACACCGGCTTTGGCGACGGGGGGTCATGAGAAGAGCGCTTTCGCGATCACGGTCGGAAGCAACATCATTCTGAGTCAACACATCGGTGATCTGGATTCTCCCGTGTCTCGTGACGCTCTCGCGAAAAACATAGATAGTCTGATTTCCATTTATGATATCAAGCCTGCTGTCATAGTCTGCGACGGCCACCCCGACTATGCCAGTTCGAGAGTTGCGGAGTCACGCGATGAACACCCAGTTCGCGTGCAGCATCATCTCGCGCACATTCTCTCCTGCGTTGCGGAACAGCGGATTGAGTGTCCGGTGCTGGGCGTTGCCTGGGACGGCACTGGTCTGGGCGATGATGCAACAATCTGGGGTGGCGAATTTATAGAGGTGACTCCATCAGGCTACCGAAGAGTGGCTCACTTGCGCCCGTTCAGACTACCCGGAGGTGAGAAGGCGGTCAGAGAGCCTCGCCGCGCATCAATCGGTGTTCTTTATGAGATGTTCGGACAGAGCTTCGCCTTGAGACTTCAGCCGGAAGTTAAGAATCAGTTTTCATCTCAGAAGATAAGAGTACTGACGCAGATGCTGACGCGGCATGTCAATTGTCCGGTTACGACAAGTGCAGGTCGGCTCTTTGATGCTCTCGCATCGCTGATGGGCATTTGTCATATCGCCAGCTACGACGGTCAGGCCGCGACTGCACTGGAGAACACGTGTGCTTCGCTGAAGAATGTGCTGCCGTATGAGTTCTCACTTACGGCCGATCAGCCATCCGCCATAGACTGGCAACCGATGGTCGAAAGCATCCTCGCCGGCATGTCGGAACGCATAGATGTGGCAACAGCGGCTGAACGTGTGCATGTCACGCTGGCTGAGATGATTGCAGCGGTGGTGGTACAGAGCGGCTTGCGAACGGTAGTCCTGAGCGGTGGTTGCTTTCAGAATGCTCTGCTTCTCTCGATCTGCGCCAAGCGATTAGAACGCGAAGGCATAGCGGTACACTGGCCGCATCGAATTCCCATCAACGATGGCGGACTGGCCGTCGGCCAGATGGCCGAGTCAATTCGTCGACTCGGGAAGGGGTGCTAAGATATGTGTCTTGCGGTCCCCGGACAGATTGCATCGGTCAAAGATGAAGGCCGCTTCAGCCGTAGCGGCAAAGTGAGTTTTGATGGCGTCATGGTATCTGTCAATCTATCCTGTGTGCCTGAAGCGGATATCGGCGACTTTGTCCTCGTGCATGCAGGAGTGGCAATCGGCAGAATCAACCAGGATGAAGCGCGTCGAACGCTGGCATTACTGGCGCAAGCTTTCGATGACAACCCGGGTGGGAAAGAATGAAGTTCCTGAGTGAATACCGCGATGCCGGATCTGTTCTCAAGCTGATCGAGCTAATCCATCGGAATACGACTCGTGATTGGCGGATCATGGAAGTGTGCGGTGGACAGACAAACACGATTCTCCGTTATGGCCTGGATCAGTCCATTAGAGAGTGCATCACTTTCGTGCACGGACCCGGATGTCCCGTCTGTGTCACACCGGCTGAGACCATTGACTTGGCTCAAACGCTTGCGACCCGCCCTGATGTCATTCTCTGTTCGTTTGGAGATATGCTGAGGGTGCCCGGATCAAAGCATACGCTACTTGACATCAAGAGTGTCGGGGGGGATGTGGTGATGCTCTATTCGCCGCTTGACGCACTTAGACTTGCTCAGGAAAGACCAGGCCGCGAAGTCGTCTTCTTCGGAATTGGGTTTGAGACAACTGCCCCACTAACTGCTCTTGCGATTCTCCGAGCCAGAGAAGTCGGGTTGCGGAACTTCTCTGTGCTGTGTGCTCACGTGCTGATACCTCCGGCTGTGGATTCTGTAATGCGCATGCCGTCGGCGCGAATCGATGCTCTGCTTGCTCCGGGTCATGTCTGCACGATCAGCGGCATTCGAGCTTATCAGCTACTTAGTGCCCAGCACAAGATTCCAATCGTAGTAACAGGTTTTGAACCCGTCGACATTCTTCAAGGTGTGCTTCAATCAGTTGAGATGCTTGAGCAAGATAGAGCTGAAATGGCTATTCAATACCGCCGCGCCGTTGCGGCTACCGGCAACCCGGAGGCTCAGCGCCTGGCCGAAACTGTATTCCGACCTGCCGACCGCGAGTGGAGAGGTCTGGGCATGATTCCGGGCAGTGGTCTCGTGATTGCCCGTGAATTTCAGCAATATGATGCCGAGCATCGATTCAGCTTAGAACGAGCCAGTATCCACAGCGCTCATTCGGAGCCGTGTGGGGATGTACTCACGGGACTCGCAACGCCGCCAGAGTGTCCTCTGTTTGGGCGGCAGTGTACACCTGAACATCCGGTGGGGGCTCCGATGGTGTCGTCCGAAGGCACATGCGCCGCATATTACCGCAGTCAAAGATATGCAGCCACTGCTTCGACAGTGATTGAAGACGCTCCGAGAACTCGTTAGGTATGCCCGTTATGAAAAATGTGAACGACAAATCCACTGATGTAGTCCAGTTGGCTCACGGAGGGGGAGGCCGCATGATGCATCAGTTGATAAGCGAAGTGTTCGCATCCATCTTTGATGCCAGCGGTCTGGACTGCAGCAATGACGCCGCTCTCCTGCCCGGCCAACAATCCCGCATCGTCTTTACGACAGATTCCTACGTAGTCGATCCCCTCTTTTTCCCCGGCGGAGACATTGGTTGTCTTTCCGTCTACGGTACGGTGAACGATCTGGCCATGCGCGGTGCGCGACCTGCATATATGAGTGTTGGTTTCATCGTTGAGGAAGGTTTTCCAATCAATGACCTCAAGAGGATAGCCGAGTCAATGCGAGCATCTGCCCAACATGCGGGTATCAGCATTGTCACCGGCGACACAAAAGTCGTG
Source organism: Candidatus Zixiibacteriota bacterium (assembly GCA_018820315.1). Lineage (NCBI taxonomy): Bacteria > Pseudomonadati > Candidatus Zixiibacteriota > Candidatus Zixiibacteriota bacterium. The sequence goes on from JAHJOQ010000105.1 coordinate 22,868, forward strand.
GATCGCGGGCACGGCCACGGTCTGTTTATCAATACTGCCGGTATCGGTTTCGTCGACCACGATCTGGTGATAGGTGTTGAGAATGTTCAACCGGATGATGCCATCGTTCTCAGTGGAGACATTGGCCGACATGGCCTCGCGGTCATGGCATGTCGGCAGGAACTTGCTCTGGAGACTTCGATAGAGAGCGACTGCGCATCACTTGCCGAGCCGATTCTCAAGTTGATCGACGCACGCATTGACATACACTGTCTGCGGGATTTGACGAGGGGCGGTCTCGCTTCGGCCCTGGTTGAAATCAGCGAATCATGCCGGGCGGAGATTGTCCTCAATCAGGCCGGCATAAAAGTGCTGCCTCAGGTCGCGGCGGCATGTGAGATTCTTGGTCTTGATCCGTTGTATGTTGCCAATGAGGGTCGCTTTGTGCTGTTCCTCCCGGCCGAGCAGGTGAATCTCGCTCTTGAAGTCATTGACAGATCGTGTGCAGACTCCAAACCAGTAGTCGCCGGGCGCGTCTCTGCCGTTGGCAATCCGCGTGTGATTCTGCGCAACGAATACGGCACCGAGCGCGTGATTGATATGCTGAGCGGTGATCAATTGCCCCGAATCTGCTAACCACCGAAATTTGACGAAGGATCGGAGCGCTTGGCTGCAGCCTCTGCTTTGAGCCAGTCATACCATTGTTCCATACCTTCGCCGGTGCGGCAGGATAGCTCGAGTATTGTCAGTTCTCCGTTAATCTGGAGAGCGTTTTTCCTGGCTGCATCGAGCCTGAAATCGGACATTCCAAGCAGATCGGTCTTGTTGATGATCAGAACCGAAGAGCGGCGGAACATGGCAGGGTATTTCAGCGGCTTGTCGTCCCCCTCGGTAGTGGATATCAGAACTACCTTCATATCCTCACCCAGATCATAACTTGACGGGCAGACAAGGTTGCCGACGTTTTCCAGAAAGAGTACGTCAAGATCATCTATATCGATCTTCTGCATGGCTTCAGACACCATTTTGGCGTCAAGGTGACAGGCTCCTCCCGTAATGATCGGATGAACGATCTTTCCACCCGATGCCTCGAGCCTCCGGGCGTCGTTTTCCGTCTGCACATCGCCGACAATCACACCGAGTTGCAGGGAATCCGAAATCGTCTTCAGAGTGTTTTCCAGAAGGCTGGTCTTGCCCGATCCCGGGGAACTTACAAGATTGAGAGTGAGAACGCCTTGACGGATCAGTTTATCGCGATTCTGCCCCGCTATCCGATCGTTTTCGGACAGCACTTTCTGGTTCATGCTTACTTGCTTCTGATTGGTCATGGTCCTTCTACCTATTGGTTTCTACTCTGCGCTGAATGACTTGACCTCAATTTCCTGTCCCCCGATTACTTCTATCTTGTTTGATCCACAATCAGGGCATACGAACATCAGATCGACAACTTCGAACGTGCGGTTGCAGTCCCGGCACTCGCCGGTGGTTTCAATCCAGTCGACATTCAGAGAACTTCCTTCGAGAACGGTCCCGGCGCAAGCTGCTTCATAGCTGAAGGTCAACGCCCCCGGATTGATGCCGCTCAAGGCACCGATTCGAACATCTACGCTGGTCAGTTTCGACAGTTTCTGCCGAACCATCTCCTGTTCGACAAGCTCAAGAATCCGTCCTGCGATCTGGAGTTCATGCATTTGCAGTCTGTCTTGTTGATTGAATTCAACGACTCCATGCTTGTGTCGCAAACATGCACATCTGAATTAACCACAAATGCGGTCTCCATGGCAAGGGGAAATGTGAGTCGGGTTGCGAAGGAGTAAGAATCGACGCACAGCAGGCTCTTGGTTGGCTGAATAACAAAAGAGCGATAGTCTCAAATACTACCACACCTATCCTGAGTAAACTCCATGATCCGTATGCGCATAGGCCACATTGACGACGATGCTTTGCGGAAGATGTAACGCAAAGATCGCTCACCGGCCTCCTGCGACTCGCAGAATTATCTTGACACGCGTTCAGTGCAGAATATATTCTCTCGCGATCATAATACACAAGGAGGGACTCTTCTCCCACCAGACGTCGGTTGGCGTTATCGGGGGATGGTTTGTTTGATCCGAGTGGACAGAGTACTGAGGTAAACGCTATCTCAGTGATTAAATGAGGCGTACACACTGCGGCTTGGTGTGTGTGTCTTTTTTTTGGGTCTCGTCATAAGGCGCGACTACTGGCCGAAAGGAGAGTTGAAATGAGGAAACGAGTGTCGTTGATTCTGATGGCATCCTTCCTCGTAGCTTTCGTCGCTGGTTGCGACGATTCGCCGGTTACGCAGATGGATGAAGGCAAGTCTACGCTGAAGAGTGCGCAGCTCGCTGAGGCAGAGCTGTACGCGCCGGAGCTGTACAAGATGGCTATGGATTCGTTGAGCGCGGCCGAGGTTGAGATTCAGAAGCAGGATGGAAAGTTCTCGGTATTGCGGGATTACGATCGGGCTAAGGAGTTAATTGCCGCTGTTTCGAAGATATCCCTTGATGCTGAACAGAAAGCGATTGCCGAGAAGGACAGGGTCCGTGTTGCCGACAGTGTGCTGATTGTCGAGATTGATGCTTTGATTGCCGAAAGCAGCACCGCTTTGGCGAAGGCGCCGAAGGTGAAGGGCTCACGTGTGGATCTGAAAGTGCTCCAGGCGGATATCGACGCGGTCAAGGGAGCTCTTACTACTGCAACTCAGACTTATCAGAGCGGAGCGTTCTCTTCCGCGAAGTCGCAACTGGAAGCGGTAAAGGCTCAAATTACGGGAACAAAGAGTCAGATCGAGGCGGCCATTACGAGTGGCGCCAAAAAGAAGTAGGATTCGATTCTCACTGCATTTGGAGGGTCGGGTTTCCGACCCTCTATTTCGATTTGAAGAGGCATACTCAAGGTTAGTACTTTGAGCCACGGAGGCACGCTGCGACGGACACTGTCATTCGGTCTGTGGAGTCTTGCTTTGCTGCTGATACTATCAGCGGGAGCTTGGATTGTCTCCCGTCAGCTTAGACAGCCGCCTCTCAGCAGCCTGCAGCGGGCGCTGGATGGACTCGCCTCGGCACGAGCTGCCGGTGCTGATCAAAAGGCTCGGGATCTGTATCTCAATGCTGAGAGCTGCCTGAGTTCAGGCAGAGAGGCGCTTCGAGATGCTAATGATGCATTATGGCCATTTGGTGTCTACGAACTGCCTGATTCGCTACTGAAAGAATCAACCCGGTTTTCTGATCTCGCATGCATGGCAGCAACTGAGTCGGTCAGTCTGCGCAGGAAGGCAGTGCTAGCTCGGCTTGGTGCGCTTTCTGACAGTCTCTCTGAATGGAGAAGCACTCTGGCAAACGGTTTGTCCCGTACCGATTTCAAAGTCATGTACCGGTCAGCCAGCGTGAGACTGGATATTGCGGCACGACTCGCACAAGAGGGATCCGTCGAGACGGCCAACGAGAATCTCGATAGTGTCCAGAGCATACTTGCGCTTCTAAGCCGCAGCAGGACGGACCACGAAGCTACGGTAGTTCAGCGATCCGAAGAGATGCGGCAGTGGATATCGGAGACTTTGGAATTCTCGAGGGTTCAGAAGAAAGTCGCACTGATAGCAGACAAGGCAGCACACCGATTACATGTAATCAGGAACGGTGTCGTGGTTGAGTCGTTTAGCTGTGATCTGGGATATAACGCCGGCTACCAGAAAGTCAGAGCTGGAGATGGAGCGACACCGGAAGGGATGTATCGTGTGACGGAGATCAAACGCCGAAGCAAATTCTACCGCGCACTGCTTCTGAATTATCCGAACGAGAACGACCGAGAGCGATTCCGGCGGAATCTGGCGGCAGGCGCAATTCCGCCCGGCTCCAAGATTGGCGGTCTCATCGAAATTCACGGCCATGGCGCCAGAAACGAAGATTGGACCGATGGTTGCATTGCTCTGGATAATCGAGATATGGATAAGCTCCTTAAGCTCTCTGCGAAAGGCACACCTGTGACCATTGTCCGATCGTGGGATGGCGCTCGATGAAGATGTGCCGGAATATTGTATTGGCGGTTATGTTCACTCTGCTGACGGTTGTCTCGTGTGGCAGAGAAGATGCACTAGAAGACTCAAATGTGTCCGCCAAGCTCAAACCTGGAAAGTCGCAAAGTACGGTCAACTCCTCCAGTGGGTCTGGGAAAGGTGTTCATGACGACAATCGTAACGGGAAGAGGGTGCCTTATATTGTCATCGACAGATATTGCAATCGGCTTTTTCTGCGCACGGCCGATTCCATCTTGCTTGATGCAGACTGCTCAACCGGATCAGGCGGCGAGTTGTTCGATAATGCGACCGGGCGCCGATGGAAATTCGACACACCGAGCGGTGTCTTTACGGTGAGTTCAAAGCAGAAGAATCCGTGGTGGCGAAAACCGGACTGGGCGTTCATCGAAGAAGGAGAGCCGCCACCCAAATCCAATTCTGATCGGCTTGATGCAAATATGATGGGAGATTATGCTATCGGGTTTGGGGATGGATTTTTCATTCACGGGACCATTTACGAGCGCCTGATAGGCGTTGCAGTTACTCATGGCTGCGTCCGAATGGAAGCTGCAGATCTCAAGAAGCTATATGAAAAGGCCACAATCGGCACCAGGGTCTATGTATACTGACAACCAAGAATCCGACTCGCGATTCAGATGGCTCGCAACTGGAGCGCCTCTTTTGATCCTGATTGGCATAATGTACCTGAGCGCAGAAGGTCCCAGCTTAGTCGACTTGCGAGATACACGCGAAATCAGTTCAGCCGACAGCATTCGCCTTGGATACGGCTCAGCAGGTGAGGGCGAGGATCGTCGGAATCGGACGAATGGATCGGCTTCGCTTGCACTTGACTTCAATCGGAATAAGCTTCATATCAAAATGGGAAACGTGTTGCTACGAGACTGTGACATGCAAGTTCTGAGTGATAGCGCGGCTGCCGCAGCACTGCTCAAAGCTTGGCAGAAGGCAGACTCGCCGGATCGGGTAATAAGCCGGGTTCATCTCTTTTCGGCGGTTCCTGTTTTGCCTCAAGCAGGATTGAATGCTATTTCAGAGACATTTGGCATGAGTGAGAAACTGGTGCAGCGCTATATTCCGGAGAACATGATGATTGAAACCGCCGGAGATGTGAGCATCTGGATTATCACTGATGCCGCTGGTGAATCGCTTTCCACGCTCGGAAATATCATAGAACATGTGCATCTGATATGGGAGCGATTGACCGGCATGAAATCTGTCCGCATCCATCTCGCGGAATCCGACGCGATGTCAGTCTTCGGCCTCTGCCTTAATCATCCGAAGCTGATCATCGAAGGCTGAGGAGTGTCTGTTCAGTTCCGCTCACCGGCATTTTTGTCTTGCGCATATTGAATTCAGATGACACATTGCGGTTGGAAGACTGCTGAGTGCCCGAAAGGCTCATTGACCAGACATCAAGGTATCAGAAAAAGGGTAAAGGCAGGAGGTGTGTTCTACATCAAAAAAGGAGGAGACAGATGGATCCGAATCTGTTTCATGTCGATTGGGGCAGGTTGTCAGAGGTGCTGATCGCAATAATTGTGCTTTCCTTTGTCATCGAACGCGCTCTGTCAGTGCTGTTCGAGTCGAGGTTCTTCATCAGCCGATTCAAAGAAAGAAGCCTTAAAGAACTCATAGCGTTCATCGTAGGAGCAGTTGTCTGCTGGTACTGGGATTTCGACGCGGTGAGCATGATCTTTCTGAGGGAGAATGTTACGGTCTGGGGTGCGATTATAACGGGTGCTGTTGTTGCGGGCGGAAGCAAGGCATCGATCAAACTGTTTCAGGACTTGATGAATGTGAAGAGTACCGCAGCCAGGGCTACCGATGTAGCAGCGAGTGGGAAGACACCGTAGTATCCTATTTGGAGCACATCATACAGAATGTGCACCAAGGAAAGGAGATGAGCAGAATGAAGTTGTCAATTGGCTTTGCCTCGCTAATGCTGCTGGCTCAGATCTTCGCGTCCACTGCAACTGCCGACTATCTCGAAGTGAGCAGATCCGCAACGATCAGAGCAGAGCCCGTCAGCGGCTCACAGATCCTCGAGCGGGTTGGTGCGGGAACGGATCTGCAGCTATTGGATGAAGGAGAGCAGACCAAAGGCTATTATCACGTCCTGACAGTATCCCAGGGTCTACCTGGTTGGATCTACAGAACATTTGTCCGCCGCTACTACGGTGAGATTCCCATACCGGTCGATGATGCGGAATTCACAGATCCCATGGTCGACAAGACATGCCGATTGACCACAGAGCAGAGGCAGTATGCACTGCGTCACTTGAGTGTCGGCAAGCCTCAAGCGGTCTACGAGCGAGTGCGTGAGGGGTATGTAGTTGGTCAGGATGCACGGCTCAAGATACCGCTGTGGGTGCAGTATCAACTGACCCGCGACGATTTGTATGGGACAGTTGCGAGAGAGGAGGAGGCAGACTTTCGTCCCGATGCCTCGATCCCGTATGGCTACAGGGCCGAACCGCGCGACTATGAAGGCAGTGGATTTGATCAGGGACACATGACGCCAGCTGCCGATATGACTCGCAGCAACCGAGTGATGTCGGAGAGTTTCCTGCTCTCGAACATGGCACCGCAAGTCGGAGTGAATTTCAACCGTCATATTTGGAGTTATCTCGAGAGTTCGGTCAGAGGTTGGGTGGAGCAGCGCGGCACGCTGACCATTATTACGGGACCGGTGTTCGAAGTAATATCGGACGGGTGCACTTACCGGGTGATCGGCGATGATCACGTTGCCGTTCCGACTCACTTCTTCAAGATTATAGTTGATGCGAACGATCCACTCAATGTCGAAGCGCTTGCGTTCCTGATGCCGAATGAGCCTATTGTAGACAGAGATATTGGAGATTTCCTCACCTCGATAGATGAATTGGAGAATCTGACCGGGCTCGACTTCCTCACTGCTCTACCGACTCAGGTTCAACAGGAAGTGGAGTCGGAAGTCGCCGGGCAAATCTGGTAACTTGAAAGAACATCTCTGACTTTCTCAGCAGAGATAGTTGATATTCCGGAACCAGTCATAGCTTCTGGTGTTAAACAGGATGGAAGTAGTTGGCAATTAGATAACATTTACATCCTGGAGGAAGCATGATTAGGAAATCTGCTCTACTTATCGTTCTCGTTCTGTTCGCGTTTTCATTGCCCGCAATGGCGTGTGACTTGGGCAAGTCCGGCGTGAAGACGACGACCGCTGATGCAGATAAGGCGGCATGTTCTGCTACTACGATTGCTGATAAGGCCGCTTGCGATGGCGTCAAGGCTGGCAAGGCATCTGGTACTGATGCTATTGTCAGACAGGCGAATTTTGATGGCAAGCTTGTCTGCATGGGCTGTGATTTGAAGAAGGCCGATGGCGCTGGCGCAGCGTGCAGCGCCTATGGACACAAGTATACCGTCAAGACCGCAGATGGACGTTACATCAATTTCCTCGAGAACAAGCAGTCTGAGGACCTTGTTAGTGGTGAGAAGTATCACAACCAGGACGTCAAGGTGCAGGGTGTCTTCTATGCAAATGCGAATCAGCTTGAAGTGAAGACATTTGAAGTCGATGGCAAGACGATGAGCTGGTGCGACCACTGCAAGGGTATGGATGCTTGCATGTATGGTAAGGCTGATACACAGTAAAGCGATCTCACACTTTCTTGAATAGTCAAATGAAGAGCCCGCCACATTGGCGGGCTCTCTTACTTCGAATCCGTACTCTCAGACCCGCAAATCGAATGGTCAGACAGATGTATTTGTTGCTTTTCTTCAGATAACGCTTAGAATCAGATTTGTCGCAGCTTATAATCTGAGTATGATCCAATCGTAAGGTGACCTTACCTGAGAAACATCAACTCATGTAGTGAGGATATTCCGACATGAATGACATCGTAGAAGGAGTCTTGAAGATCGGCAAGAAGGGTGACGGGGAATTGCGTGATTTTGCGCGGTCACTCCAGCCCGGCCCGGATGACACTATTGTACCATCTGATATAATCAGAAAATATAATCTCCCCGAGGGAGCGGCAGTTGCCGGTCCGTGCAAAACTGTGAGAAAGCGGAATGTGATTGCTGACGTGAACACTGTCTGCTGTCTCGCACCCGATGAGTTCGCCAAACGTCCTTCATATCAGTCGCTGATTGCTATTGATCCGTGTGAGCGCTTCGACTTGTCGGTCACAGGCGATGTCAGTATGAGAATCATCGATCTGGTTGCGCCAATCGGCAAGGGAACACGCGGGATGATTGTGTCGCCACCTAAGGCCGGTAAGACAATGCTTCTTGAGAAAATGACCCAGTCAATCAGAGTCGGCAATCCTGACACAAGAATTATCGTATTGTTGATAGACGAACGCCCGGAGGAGGTGACGTGGTTCCGTCGTGCGGTCGATGCCGAGGTGCTCGCAAGCACCAGCGATCAAAGCATCGAAGAGCAGACCGATTTGGCGGAACTTGTGCTTGCGCACATCCGCACTGAACTCGAATGTGGTCATGATGTGGTTGTGTTCGTCGACAGTCTTACGCGCATGGGGAGGGCGTTCAATCAGAAGACTCCCGACAGGAAGACAAAGAACAGGATTATGTCTGGTGGCCTCGGCGCACGCGCGATGGAAATCCCGCGCCGCTTCTTCGGACTCGCTCGCAATATCGAGAATGGCGGCTCTGTGACGATAATCGCGACTGCTCTGGTCGATACCGGTTCGCGGATGGATCAGCTCATATTCGAAGAGTTCAAGGGGACCGGCAACAGCGAGCTTGTTCTCGACCGGACTCTTGCCGATGCTCGGATATTTCCCGCGATCAATTTGCTCGAAAGCGGAACGCGCAAAGAGGAGCGCCTCTACGGTCCCGATGATATCACCGGCATCACGATGCTGCGCCGCACGCTCGCAGATCGACGACCCAAAGAGATCATGACCTATATGCTCGATCTGGTCAACGAGTATCCAACAAATAAAGAGTTGTTAGCCAGTCTGGCAAAGGCGTAGGTTTCCACTCACCAGATGCCCCTGACATCTGTCCGGGATTCATCGAAACAGGCTTTTAACTCGGACGAATGCCCTGGGCATCCGTCAGTTGTATACAGAAATCTGGATTGCTATTCTTTTACCAGCAGCACATTGACTGCTTTGACGACGACTTTGACCGTGTCGCCCTCTTTGATGCCGAGTTCCTCCAATGAATCGACAGTGATGACAGAGCTCATCATTGACTTCGCGGGAATTTGAAGCTTGATCTGGCTCATCACGCCCCCCTTCTTGATCTCTACGACCTTGCCCTGCAACTGATTCCTTGCACCGTACTTCACGTCATCCCTCCTTGGCTTTTGAACAAATGGCACTAGACTTTGGCAGGCTTCGGGGAATCCTGCCCTTCGATTACGACATATTGTGGTCAGTGTACATGGTCGCATACCGACACGTCGAATATACTACTTCTTAGCGAGTTTTTCGCGTTTGTCTGCAATAACTTTCTCTTCGATGTTCTTCGGCAGGGGTGAATACTTCAGGAATTCCATCGAATAGCTTGCGCGCCCACTCGACACGGTCCTCAAGGCGGAAGCATACCCGAACATCTCCATCAGTGGAACGGTACCGTTGACTTTCTGCGAGCCTTTTCGGAATCGCCGCATATTCTCGACTTTGCCACGTCTGCGGTTGATGTCGCCAATGATATCACCGAGATATTCATCGGGGGTGTTGATCTCGAGTTTCATGATCGGTTCAAGGAGATGCGGTGCAGCTTTGTGGACGACATCTTTCATCGCCAGCTCGGTACAGATTCTGAAAGCCATCTCGCTCGAATCAACCGAATGAGAGCTTCCATCGATTAGCACAAATCTCACATCCACCATCGGGTAACCGGCAAGCAGCCCATCTTCGATGACCTTGCGGAATCCCTTCTGGACAGCAGGTATGAATTCAATCGGGATATTTCCGCCCTTGACGAGATTCGTGAATTCGATCCCTCCCCCGGAATTTGGCTCAATCCTGAAATCAATGTGTGCGAACTGTCCCTTACCGCCGGTCTGCTTCTTATATTTGTAATCGTGCCGCACTTCGCGGCCGATAGTCTCACGAAATGCCACTGCAGGCTCACCGACGACGACTTCGACCGAGTGTTCGGTCCGTAGGCGGTCGACTATTACTTCGAGATGCAATTCTCCCATGCCGGAAATGATAGTCTCCTCGGTTTCATCGTCAAACCGAACCTTAAACGATGGGTCTTCAAGCGCGAGTTTGTTGAGAGCGATCGATAGCTTGTCCCGCTCCTTAGCACTGGGCGGATCGATTTTCATGTCGAGGACAGTCTCGGGATAGAATATATTCTCGAGCAGGATTGACTTCTCTTCGCTGCAGAGGGTATCCCCGGTCGAGGTGTATTTCAATCCTATCAGAGCGCCTATGTCACCGGCTCTGAGCGCCGGAAGTTCCTCACGGTCCTTGGCATGGACACGCATGATCCTTCCAATTCGCTCACGCTTGTTTCTGGTCGAGTTCTGGATGTAGCTGCCGGCCTTCAACTCACCTGAATACACGCGAATGAACGTCTGCTGGCCGACATATGCATCGTTGATGATCTTAAATGCGAGAGCAGAGAATGGCTCGGTGTAGGATGGCTTCCTCGATATCGTAATCTCAGAGTTTTCGACATCGACGCCGCTCACTATTCCTCGGTCAACAGGCGACGGTAAATAGTCCACCACAGCATCGAGTAGAAGCTGCACACCTTTGTTCTTGAAAGCGGCACCACAGAACACCGGCGTGATGCATAAGCTGAGAACGGCCCGTCTGGCCGAGGATTTGATTTCATCTGCGGTGATTTCGTCTCCATCGAGATATTTTTCCATCAATGCATCATCGAACTCGGCGAGCTTCTCAACAAGTTTCTCGCGATGCCTAATTGCAGACTCCAGGAACTCGGGAGGAATCTCCGATATCTGTCGTTCAAGTTCCAGATACGTGATCAGTTTCATGGTGACCAGATCGACAATACCGGAGAACTTCTCTTCCGATCCTGTAGGCAATTGAAACAGCAGAGCGTTTGCTCCCAACATTTCGTCCATCTGCTCAACAGTTTGAAACAGATCGGCTCCCTGACGATCCATCTTGTTAATGAAAGCAATCCGGGGCACTTTGTATCGATCTGCCTGATGCCACACTGTCTCGCTCTGAGGCTCGACTCCACCGACGGCGCAAAACACCATGACGATACCATCGAGAATGCGCAATGACCGCTCAACTTCAAGCGTGAAATCTATGTGGCCGGGTGTGTCTATAATATTTATCTGATGATTGTTCCACTCGGTGGTGATGGCTGCTGAGGAGATCGTAATTCCGCGCTCCTGCTCCTGTTTCATGAAATCCATCACAGCCTGTCCGTCATGGACTTCGCCGATCTTGCGAGTTCTTCCGGTGAAAAACAGGATTCGCTCGGTTGTGGTTGTTTTCCCTGCGTCGATGTGCGCAACAATCCCGATATTACGAATTTTCTGTAGCGTCGAATATTCCATACATAATTTCTCCAATTAAAGGCCGCCCAATATATCGAATATCCACTGTAAGTCAACGGATTTGTAAGAGTTCCCCAAAGTGAACGCTTTTTGTGATCTGCCAGCACATACTTTCGACCGCCACATCGGTATATCCGTTACTCTGAATCTCGTTTCAGTAGCGGTGATTCAGTGTCGCAATTATCAGAAACACAACTCCAGCGTGCTAAGTCATGATTGCATTGTGGCTTGCGTGGGAATGTCGAGATCTGTGGAAAACATCAGCACTCGAGCGGAGAAACAATATTCGACGATTTATGTTATATGGGCGCGTTGAAAAACCCCGGCAGTCGTCACTGCGAGCGAAGCGTGGCAGTCTTGCTGTCTCACCACGGTGTTGCTTCTCATAGAGATCGCCACGTCGCTCCGCTCCTCGCGATGACGAGGTTTGACGCGCTCTGTAGTTTTCCAACAAACCCCATAGGCCGGAGTGGCAGCAGAAAAAGCCACTTGAGAAGTTGGGAGATGTATTATGAGTAGAAGAATGTCAAACATACCGCTTTTGTCCGTCGCTGTCTTGCTTTTTGGAGTGATTGTGTTTAGTATCATGCAGAGACCGCCGGAGGCTGTCCGTGCTGATATGGCTGGAGTCGCAGCCAACACCCCTATCGAGAAGGGTGCTGATATGTCAGGGAAGGTAGTGAAGTCCGATCAGGAATGGAAGTCGATCTTGACAGCCGATCAATACAGAATAACTCGTGAGAGGGGCACCGAGCCGGCGTTTACGGGTGAGTACAACAAGCACAAGGCAGGTGGTGTATATAAGTGTGTTTGTTGTGGCGAAGAACTATTCGATTCCAAAACGAAGTACGATTCCGGTTCAGGCTGGCCCAGCTTCTGGGCGCCGGCTTCTGAGAATGACATCAGCGAAGTGGCTGACAACAGCTACGGAATGACGCGAATCGAAATTACGTGCAGCAAATGCGGAGCTCATCTTGGCCATGTTTTCGATGACGGACCTCAGCCGACCGGTCTGCGCTACTGCGTCAATTCAGCGTCACTGAAATTCGATGATCGCGAAGAACCACAAGGAGGGGAAAATGAATGAAGTGAGGACATTGTCTGTCGTGCTTTCTGCTATCGTGATGTTGCTCTGTATGTCGAGCATTCCGGCGATTGCCTCCGGAAGCATTCACAGCGAGTATGTGGAGTACCGCGCCGGTGACACCGTGCTCGAAGGGTATCTGGCTTATGACAACACACTGGAAGGCGCCCGGCCCGCGGTAATGATCGTGCACGAGTGGTGGGGACTCGGTATGCATCCGAAGCGCAGTGCGGAACGTCTCGCCAAGCTCGGATATGTCGCGTTTGCTATCGATATGTACGGCGTGGGCAAGCTCACCGATTCAGTGGCACAGGCGGCTGAATGGTCGGGTGCCTTGAAGAATGACCCTGCTCTGGCGATCAAGAGGTTTGAAGCTGCAATGGTAGCTCTAATGGCGAATGCTGTTGTTGATTCGACGAGAATCGCAGCGATCGGTTATTGTTTTGGTGGAACGATCTGCCTTGAGATGGCAAGGGCGGGTGTGGAACTCGCCGGAATCGTCAGTTTTCACGGCGGACTCGATAGCGTGCTTCCGGAGGAAAAAAGAAATATCAACGCCAAGATACTTGTTTGCACCGGAGCCGACGATCCTTATGCTCCGCCTGATCAGGTGATTGCATTCGAAGATGAAATGCGTCGGGCCGGAGCGGACTGGCAAGTCATATCTTACGGTGGTGCAGTTCATAGTTTCACGAATCGCGACGCCGACAAGCATGGAATCCCGGGCGTAGCCTACAACGAAAAGGCGGACCGGCGTTCATGGGAAGCTATGATGACATTCTTTCACGAGTTGTTTAACAAATAATCATCTGACCTCTCTCTATCCAGGACCCCGGTTATGGCGGCTGGCGGGGCGCCGCCCCGCTGAAGCCTGTATGCGGTTTCCCCCGGAATGGGTTGCGAGTATCACATCACGATCGCTTTCATCAGCATGTCATGAACGCCACCAATCGTCACATCTCGTTTATGATGTTGCATGAGTTGCAGCAATTGCCGTTTGCAGTTAGAGCAGGGTGCGGCGCAGAATTTCGCACCGGTGTCATCTATCTGCTTGAGTTTCATCTTTCCGGAAACATTCATGCGAAACTCATAGATCGAATCCATGGCTGACAGTCCGCCTCCACCACCGCAGCACCAATTGAGATGTCGATTGGGCGTCATCTCCCTGAAATCCGCGCAGCAGGCCGTCATTATTGTTCTCGGCTCTTCAACGATGCCGCAGCTTCTGCCGAAGTTGCACGGATCGTGATACGTGACCGGGTCTGGATTCGCGCTTTTGTCGAGCTTGATAGCCCCGTCTTCAATCTTACCGGCAGTATACTGCAGGATATTACCGATTTCGAATGGAAGTTGTCCCCACCATCCCGCTTTCTCCATGATGAACTTCATGATTCGATGAGCATGACCGCATTCGCCCATCATGAGAGTCTTGCACTTCAGGCGCTTAGCTTCGTCGACATAGAGTTTGTTGTCCTCTTTCATAGATTTATCGTCACCGGTGAATAGGCCGTAGTTGGCACCATCAAATGCCTTTGAACTCAGCGTCCATGATACTCCGAGTTTGTGAAACATCTTGGCCATACCCATAGTAGCTTCCGGGTTCACCAACAGATCGCCTGAAGGAGGCACAAGAAATATCTCGGCGCCTGCTTTGTCGAAAGGTATCCTCACATCTATGCCACAGTCATCCTTGATCTCTTCTTCAAGAAAGGCGACCACATCTTTGAAAGCTGTTTCGCTGGCACCATCCGTATTACCTGTTTCGAGTGAAATCGCGACCACCTTCTGCAGTTGCTCCGGCGTGTAGCCGAGAGTGTCCGCGATTGCCCGACCCTTTCTGGTAACAACTGAATTATCAATGCTCATCGGGCAGAACGTTGCACATCTCCGACACCCGGTACATTCGTAGAATGCATTGACGAATGTCTCCATATCGCCGTCAAAGTCGCTGGCTCCTACGATAGGTCCGGCTAGCTTGCCCAATAGCGTTTTGTGTTTCTTGAAAACAGAGCGAATGAGATCGGTCCGTACGGCAGGATTACGCAATTCGGTTGGATCTCCTTTATATACAGGACACTGCTCCGCGCAAGTGCCGCATCTTACACACATCTCCATGTAGAGCTTCAACACCCGTGGTCCGTTGTCTATTCCACTGATGGAGTTTACAACAGCTTCCCGCAGCGCTCCTCCGGTTACTTTATTCGATTTGACTTCGGCTGCGTGACCGGTAGCCGTTCCACTATTTACTGCATCACTTTGAGACACAACAGAGTCTCCTTTCTAAGATTTCTGAATGATGGCTTTGGTGAAGAAGATTCCTCCGAAGTGCATGACTTTGCTGAACGGAATGACCATTATGAGAATCTGTGCGAGCAGGAAGTGAACCATGAGCATGCTGGCCTGCGGCACCGCAGAGGCCGTCAGAGAGAATGTGAGCAACTGTGAGAAGTATGCCCGTGTAATCTCGAGATTGAAGTGTTCACCAAACCTCATCAGATTGCCGGTCGATAGAATGGCGACTATAAGAAGCAGAGCAAGGAAATCGGAGAGATTAGAGACTTCCCGAACACGAAGCACCGTCATTCGACGAAAAATCAGAAGCAGAGCGAAAATCGTAATGATCACGCCCGCCGTGCCACCAGAGATAGCGCTCATCTGATCCGCGTTGATACCAAGCGCGTTCCACAGCGCAGGGAAATCCGTAAACACGCGAACGTGGCCGATCACGATCAGTGCGAGAGTGGCGTGAAATATCCAGGCAAATACCCAGAGAAGCTTGTCTCCCCTGAAAAGGCCGGGGAACAGAAATGCTTCCTTGATTACATTGAAGAATGAGGATACTCCACCGCTTGGGGCGGGGAACAATGTAAGCGCTCCCGGTTGAGGGGTCTTGGTCCAGACATAGAGCCTGCTGATCATGCCTCCCGCAAACAGGACTATTGTTATGTATGGCAAAATGCCAAAAACGAAGTAATTCAAGACATCTTCCTTTCGTACTTCTTTCAGTTTCAACGCATTGCCCGGCAGTATCTTCGATTGCCGGAACCATTCAACGTCGGCGATTACAGGCAGCCATATGGTCTTGGAAGACCGGCGAGGCGATAGGCGCCTTTTGCGACTCCGCACGGGAACAAATCGCAAATGTGCTTGGAGCTGAACCCAGTGCACTTACCAATCTTCACGATTGGCGGGCCTTCACCCGTTTTGAGATAGTAGTTCTTCACGAACTCAATAATCTTCCAGTGATCATCAGTCAATGGCCCAAGATTGTTCTTGCGGGCAAGTTCCTCCGCAACATCTCGAGACCAGGACGACATTTCCCTCAGAAAGCCATCCTCATTTTCCAGCTGCTCTGAACTTGTAGAGGCGTCGCTTATCATGAGTCCTCCCATGTGTTGATACTGCGATTCGATAATTCCAAACTCTGTCGGAAATGATCAGCCTGCTACCTGTCGACAGCGCTAGGAAATCGGGGAGGAACGCAGAATGCTCAATCTTATTGACTAATTCGCATTCGGATGTATACTTAGGGCGAAGCGGGTGACTTCCGGAACATCCCGGAATGCCATTCCCGCATCGCTGGGCTTGACGGGCTGGACTTGGTCGTTCGCGCCCGTCGAGCCGGCCTATTTCCTCTCCCGAGAATTCGTAGAACTGCTCTGGCTTCTACCTCCTTCCCGAAGAATCATTCCATTCGCATCACCAGTCTATTCTCTCTCGATTCGATAGTCAGGACGCGCCATTGGCGATGAGCTTCGATAACATTGCCATCGAGAACGGCCGTTCCATGAACGCAAATACAACCTTGTCACATTTCTTTGGAAGTTCGCCACGGTTTCCCGCAAGGATCACTCTCACGAAAGGTATTCGGGGATCCTCACTAAGCAAGCTAGCAAACTGCTTGCTTCTCTGGACGCCCATCGAGCAATCGATCACAACATAATCAGGCCGGAATCCCTCCACCACCATCGAGCACCGATATTCACAGTCCGTCACTTGAAGACCAAAATCTGCTTCCTTGGCTTCCTTTTCAAGTGCTGCCTTGAGTCGATTCCTATCGGTGACAACGAGCACATTTGGGCGATGCCCATGCACCGTTCGGTAATAGTCGCAGTCCTGACACGTACCATGGCAGAAGAGTCGCGCATGGCCGATCTCTGCAGGTAGATCGCTCATTTCATAGCAGCGAAGCGTTTTTGATTTATAAACGACGCAATTCAGACAATCCTCTGGAATCTCACCGGTTTTCGAATTAAACTCCCAACAGTATTGAAACTTGGCACTGCGGTCGTCCCGATCCTGATTCTTGTCGCTTCGGAGGAACTCCAACAGAGCATCATGTGGAATCCTATGATGTCCACCCGGAGTCCGGACAGCCTGAATCTTGCCAGATCGTATCCACTTGAGGACAGTATCGGGCGTGACTGAACATATTCCTGCTGCCTGTCCCGTTGTCAGATAGTTGTTTGCAGGAAAATCTCGCATAGAGACCCTCACGCGGGTTATCGAAATTATCTATTTTATCGGTTCTATGGGTTCATGATAATGGATAGCTACACCCATGTCAAGTGGAAAATCGAGAATCATACATGGTTTTTTCGAAGTGTTCCTCTGCTGTTCTTCCTCCAACTTTCGATCATCGTTACGAATCGGTACAATGATTCTTCACCTATACTGAGAACCGGCTCATCTGTCGGTAGCCCAGCGCATTGTTTGTTATTGACAGCAGAGACACCACGAAGCACATTGCGGTATCTGATCCGAATACTCGCAGGTGGAGAGCGGCCTTGAAATATGGTTCACAATCGGAAGTGGGCAGAGTCCAGAGTATTCTGCTTAAGCATCCCAGGGACGCATTCATCGATCAGGAAAATGTCGACCGCCAGTGGAAGACATTGAATTATATTTCCCCGCCAATTTACAGGAAAGCAATCGAAGAATATGACAGATTCATCGAATTGCTGAGTCGGGATATCCCGGGAATTCACTATCTGCCGAGCGACTCGAATACAAGCCTCGATTCGATTTATGTGCATGATCCAGTCGTCATAACTACCGCCGGCGCGATTCTCTGCAACATGGGAAAAGCACAGCGCACCGGGGAATCAAAGGCTTTCGGAGAGCATCTTGGTCATATTGGAATACCGATCCTCGGGTCTATCAAGGGCGGCGGTCGATTGGAGGGAGGCGATATCGTCTGGTTTGACGAGCGCACACTCGCGATCGGCGAAGGCTACCGAACAAATGCGGAGGGCATACGCCAGTTGAAAGAGCTGACAAACGATCTGGTGGATGAATTTATCATTGTGTCTCTACCTCACTGGAACGGTCCCGACGACGTGCTGCACTTGATGTCAATGATCAGCCCGATCGACCGAGATCTTGCCGCAGTTTATTCACGATTGATGCCGGTTCGATTCAGGGAGTGGCTTCTCGCCAGAGGAATAGAACTCATAGAGGTTCCCAATTCGGAATACGATTCGATGGCGTGCAATATTCTCGCGACTGCACCCCGCAGATGTGTGATGCTTGCAGGAAATCCGATCACGAAGCGATTGCTCGAAGAAGCAGGTGTTGTCGTAAGAGAGTATGTCGGTGACGAGATATCGAAGAAGGGCGCCGGTGGACCGACTTGCCTGACAAGGCCGTTGCTGCGTAGTTCATAAGCCAATTCACAGCCCTAAGGCGTGATGGCATAGCAAAATGCTGACGCCGTCGGCCCTTGGGAATCGCCACATCGTCAATGAACATCGAAAAGAGTTGAGCGCCGGTAGCGCGTCTTTGGGCCGCTTTCGAATTACGGCACATGAAGATATCAACCAACATAGAGACAATTCCTCGAATATAGACTGGCTTCATCCTAAATAGTCCTTGACACAGAATGACAATCAATTATCTTATAACGAGTTAGAGGTTTCTCGTGACTAGTGAGGAACCTTGCTACTATACTTCATGTCTGATTAACAGTGAAGCGATTACATCCGGAGGAACAATGTTTAATCGTACAGTAGCAGTATCATTGATGATCCTGATCACCTTCCTGATCTCTGCCACCCAAGTATCTGCATCTGACCAGAACAAAGCGGAGTTTGCTTTCGAGCGACTCAGCGTGGATTATCCCGAAGTGAAGGCTTATAGCGAGGATGGTAGGATAACCAAACTGTACGGGCGTGCATTCGGTTCAGGCGCTGACGTTTTGAGTTCTGCCGACCAATTCCGCACCCGGCATTCTGCTGTGTTCGGAGCAGAGCCTTCCGATCTGGTACCGAGCAGCCTGCTCAAAGATGGCAGGCGCACCCAGCAGCTCATGTACAACCAAGAGACGGGCGAATACAAATTCACTCTTGTGTATTATTCCCAACAGAGGAATGGTATCCCGGTATTTCGATCTGATCTGAAGATCCTTGTTCGCAACGAGCCGGGGTTTCCCGTCGTTCTTGCCGGTTCCGCTCTCAGAGACCTCGGAGACTTCGTCCCGACCCAGAAATCCAGTGTGCACTACGATCTGGCTCAGAATGTTGTGCGAGTATCGCATCCCGAATTAACGGATTTCGGCGAACCGGAGACAGTGATATGGGCGGGATATGATGAGATCAACTCCGAGCCGGTTCTGTCGATCACATTCGAAGCTACAGGCAAAGATTATCAGAAATGGATGTTTGTCGCCGACGCTCAGACCGGTGAGATACTATACGAAGAGAATCTCGTCATATTTGAAGACATAGTTGGCAACGTGAGCGGCTATGCGACCGAAGGCATTGCTTCCGGCGATTGTGAAGAGGAGGTCGTTACGCCTCTTCCATATGCCCGCGTGACCAGAGGATCTTCAGAGACATACACTGATGTTAACGGTGATTTTGTGTTGCCCAATGCCGGGTCGACTCCTGTCATCGTGTCATCAACGATCTGGGGCGAGTTTTTCCAGGTGTTGAATGCTGCAGGGGAACCGTCATTACTCACATCTGCAGTCACTCCTCCGGGACCTGCTAATTTCATTCACAATCCAGCGAACGGAGAATTCACGAGAGCTGAAGTAAACGGCTACTATCATGCGAATGTTGTGCGGGACATGGTGCTGTCTTTCAATCCGGAGTTCCCGACTCTTTCAGAACAGACCGGCTTTCCCGTCCATGTAAATCGCAGTGATGGATACTGTCCCGACAACGCCTGGTACAACGGCTCTTCGATAAACTTCTGCAAAGGAGAATCCGGGTATCCAAACACAGCCTATTCGACGGTCGTACATCATGAATATGGGCATCACGTGGTCGCAGAGTCCGGCAACGGGCAGGATCAGTACGGAGAAGGCTATGGCGATGTGATGGGTGTTTTGATTACCGACGATTCCGGGCTTGCGTACGGCTTCTACGGTTCAGGATACTGCAATTACCCGCTCAGAAACGCGGACAACTCTTTTCAGTATCCGTGCAACGGCGAAGGGCATTACTGCGGCAATCTCATTTCAGGTTGTGTCTGGAGCACACGCAATGAACTTCTTGCGAGCTATCCTGAGACATATCGCGACATTCTGGGAAGTCTCGCGATCAATTCAATGCTGCTGCACTCCGGAAACAGGATAACTCCACAGATTACGATAGACTGGTTGACTCTGGATGATGATGATCCGATAATTGCTAATGGCACTCCACACTATCCTGAAATTTGCGCCGGATTCGGAGCACACAATATGGATTGCCCTGCTCTGTCCCCTGTCTGGTTCGAGTATCCTGACGGATATCCTGCAATCGCTGCACCTGAACAGGAAACAGTATTCAGAGTGATAGTGCATGCCGGGACTGTTGAACCGGTTGCCGGTTCCGGAACACTGTACTACTCAATCGACGGTGCTCCTTATCAGGGTGAGCCAATGGGCATTCTTGGCGCTAATGAATATGAAGCTATCCTTCCCGGTGCTCTCTGTGAAAGCAACATAGACTGGTACGTCAGTTCAGAGGCTGAAGGAGCGGGAGTTACATACGACCCAATAGATGCGCCGGTGAGTGTGTATTCGGAGACGGTGCCTCCCGAAGCGACTGTGTACTTGTCTGATGACTTTGAGTTCGACAATAGCTGGACCGAGAGTGGTACAGCCATTTCCGGTGGCTGGGAGCGCGGAGTCCCATCAGGCGGCGGTTCCTATGGCGATCCCACCAGTGACTACGATGGTTCCGGCAGCTGCTACCTCACGCAGAACGATGCTGGCGAGTCCGATGTTGACAATGGCTCTACAGAACTCATGTCACCGGCTTTACAGCTTGCGGGATTTGACGCATCCATCAGTTATGCTTACTGGTATTCAAATGACCAGGGGGGAGCTCCCTCAACAGACTACATGTCAGTTGATGTTTCGAGTGATGACGGGGCGAGTTGGAAGACGGTGAGGATCATCGGTCCTGTCGTGAACGCATCGGGTGGGTGGTTCACTGATGAATTCATCGTAAGTGATCATGTAGCACCGACTGATGTGGTAAGGTTGAGATTCGTCGCGTCCGACATGGGTGATGACTCCAATATCGAGGCTGCAATCGATGCCGTGATGGTGATTGCTCTTGAATGCATTAACTATATGTGCGGTGATCCTGATGCAAGCGGCGATGTCGACATAGATGATATTGTATACTTGATAGCATACATATTCTCGGGCGGATCTGCGCCGAACCCCATCGCTTCAGGCGATGTTGACTGCACAGGCAGCCCCGACATCGATGATGCCGTCTACCTGGTACACTTCGTCTTTTCGGGCGGACCGGCACCATGCGCTCAATGCAGCAATTGATCAGAAACAACTGTGACTATGCGCTAACAGATATTAAACAGAAGAAATCGCCGGGGATGCTCCCCGGCGATTTTATGTGCGGCAATTCGTATGTTATCTGGAAGCGAGGGTGATCAATGATACAGTCGCCCCGGCCGGATCGTTAATCACTGCGAATCTTCCGATATTCGGGATGTCGGTTGGTGGTACACATACCTTCCCTCCAAGCGATTCGACTTTGGCAGCGACACCATCGACATCAACAACGGTGATATATCCCATCCAATGCGAGGGGGCGTCGCCCCACTCTTCAGTCATCTGAAGCATTCCTGCTACTGACTTGCCGTCTACCTGAAATTCCGTGTACTTCATGTCATCAAATTCAGACTCTTTCGTATCCCAGCCCAGCAACTGAGTGAAGAAGCTCTTGCTGGCTTTAGCGTCTTTGGTTGTCAATTCGTTCCAGCAGAATGTGCCAGCTTTCGGCATTCCGTTACTCATGATGATCTCCTAACTGAAAGTATGAGTGTTTAGACATTCTTCTGTCTCAGAAAATCAGTGTCCTTAACCAGCCTCGCGATTCTCCGTCCAGCGGTCTAATGTCGACCGTATTAGTCCATTACGATCTGAATGTCTGATATGTTTCCATCCAACGACATAAATGTGGGAAGGTGTGTAGCGGGGGTACAAGCTTCTCTATTGCACTATATATTTCAGGATTTCAATCAATTGTTCCTCCGTCTCTGCAACTGCGCACGCGGCTGTGTCGACCTCTTTCAGTGCATGATTGTATTCCGGAGGATGTTGGACGATCAGCGGTTTGTTCAGTGCGGCTGCGAAACCTGCGATAAATGCAGAATTCCACTGCTTGTACTTGTCGCCAAAGCGTACTATGACAATATCTGAGTCCTTAATCAGAGTCCTCGTGCGAATGGCGTTGATACCGGCACCCTTGACATCTTTCCAGTAATCGGTTTCTTCCTGACCGAGAATATCGACTCCGCAGCTATCGCTGGCAGCATGGTCGGGTACTGGTGAGAAGAACGATATCGGCAGATTTGCTGCTGTGCATGCCTTACTGATACTGTCCCGCCAGTCGCTATGTATTTCCCCCGAGAGGTAGACTTTCCATTGTTTCATTCTTTGATCTCCATTGAGCAGTCCAACATGACAACCATCCAATTAACTCCGCCGGATCAGGGAATTTGGTGTAATAATCGCCCGAAGATAGTCCTTGACTAATTTCTGGCTGGCATTATACTACTAATATCGGTCAGCTTAGTCAAGCTGAGGACTTGTACTTATCGAAGATTAGCCGTGTTTCAATAGCGCCTGATGGGGAGAAATCTCACTTGGTGTATACTGTTGTCTTCAGCAGTAGTTTGCGAGGCACGGGATAGTGTGCTCTGTCTCTGGCAGTTGTAATATTGTTTTTTAAGGACTCCCGGCAGCTTGGGTTGCGTGTTGTCTGCGAATGACAACACGATAACCATCCTGTGTGCGGAAGGAGGTGACTTATCGGCATCAATCTCGAGGATTGGAGATTTCGCTGAGAGTGGCGACGGCAAGAGTATCAGGTGGCAGTGCGTGCTCGCGTCTGCCCGGGCGAAATGCAACTGGCAACCATCATTAGAGGAGTAGGAAATGCGGAAGAAATTACTTATCGCAACGATTCTTGCGGCTTTCTTTCTGACACTGTCCGCTGGATCGGTTCTTGCGAAGCAGTCGGCGAAAGATGCGAGCAGTCGACAATTCATCCACAAGAATCTGACCGGGGCTGAGGACCTGGATTTGATATCGACAGGCCCGGCGATACCGTACTTCGGGACCACTCAGTCACCCGGACACGACATGGGCATCACGGTCTACGACTACCAGCACAACGGTACGATGGGTCGCCAAGCGGCTCATCAGCCATTCACACAATACGTTCACTTCACTTGGATGAGACGGGAGACCGAGACCGGGGATCGCTATCTTCGGTATAATGCTTGGAATCTCACAGCCGGTGCGTTCGCCCACGGGTTTGGACTCACCGGTGGAAAGCAGTTCGGCGATCTAAATGGCGGATACACAACGTGTGACGTGACTGCTTCCGGAAGTGTCGTAGTGTCTGGTCACTGGGGACAATCGGAGGATAGTTATGGCGTGCATGCTGACGTTGACGGCTTTCCATCCGGTGGATTGTTCACTTTTGGACCGGCGGCACCGCCGCCTCCTACCTGTGAGAACTGGAATACCGGAGGCAATGAAGCAAATAACCAGTATGTATGGCCTGTCGTAGCCTGGCAGGATTCTGCCGGATTGGACATAGTACATGCGGTCGCCGTCGAATTCGCAGCAGAGCTTATTTCGACAATGGTATATTATCGTAGTGTTGGAGGAAGCGATTTTAATTGGCCGGATTGCGGGACTGCCATCGATTCCATCTATGATACTGCTCCTGTTGTGCGTGTGAATCATGCCAATCCGGGTGAGCTCGCGATTGTCTGGGCGAAGCCGGCATACTATGCCAATGATCCGAATGATCCATGCGGCCAGTTGCAGTGGCAGAATGACATAGCGTATATGAAGTCGTTCGACTATGGCAACACGTGGGGATCGATTGTCAATGTCACGGACTACACGCAGGGCGGAACCGTATCGCCGGATAAGCTCGCAAACGGTATGGCATACACTGACTTGTCTGCTATGTATGCCACGGACGGGAAACTGCACATTGTATGGAATACTGCATTGCATGATCTGACCGGAAGTACTCCTTGCGAGCCCGAAGACCAGCAGTCAAGACTCTGGCACTGGGATGACGGTCCGAGCGGCTGTATTTCCATCGTTTATGATGCTGCGAGACCGAGCAATGGCATTAACCCCGGAGCTTTCAACCTCTCGGCAACCAAGATGAATATCTCCGAGTGTCTTGACACTTTATTGGATGTCAGCCGGATGTACGTCTCTTTCACTCGGTTTGGTGCTCTCACTGACGCCACAGGTGACACATGTATTGATAACTCGGATGGTTACTTCTCCAACGGTGAAATCTTCCTCGCTGGTTCCGCGGACGGTGGTGTTACCTGGGGTGAGGCTCAAAACCTGACCAACACGCCAACACCTGACTGTACTGCCGGCAACTGTGAGAGCGATCACTGGTCATCAATGGCTATGTACAGTGTCGACTCGGTTCATATCCAGTATATAAATGACAAAGATGCCGGAGGTCAAGTACAGGGCGAGGGAGAGCCAACGCAGAGTCCGGTCATGTATCTCAGTGTGCCTTGCTTCACGCCGGCGACCTTCTGCAATATCGGATATACACCTACGTCTATCGGCTATCCGACATGGATAGCTCCGAATGATGGCTCGACTGGATGTACGGGTGATATCACGGTAACATTTGATCTGGAACTGACTAACACGGGTAACGAGCCTACGAGCTACACTGTCACATCTAACGCTACCTGGCTGACACCGGCCAGTGCAGCCGGGTCACTTCCCGCCGGTTGTGGTAACAGCGAATCCGTGCAATTCACTTTCGGACCGATTGTCGACGAAGGGGTATATCACACGACTATGGATGTTGAAGCGTGCGGTGGCGCCATATCTGGGGTTATCAATGTTGATCTGTATGTGTTCTGTGACTTCTTCGTCCCGGAGAATGAATTGCTCTCCACTGCATGCTGGTCCGTTGGAGTATGGAATGTACCACGTGCGGGACTCTCGACCCGTTCAGAAAAGGGCAATATGTGGTGGTTCGAAGACAGCAGCACATTCATGTATGATGAGGGTGTAGTGGTTACTTATGCAAACGACACCACCAATACGTCTTTCTCCATGTTTGACGGTTCTGACTCCAAAGTTGAGTTCCGCGCTTTGGGTCTTCTGGTTACTGCCGATTCCGGCTCGTATGAATATGCACAGGGATCGTTCTGCACGCAGGACACGGCGATCATCGGAACGATTCAGTTCTATGTTCCAAAGCATCCGGATACCTGCGTGATTGTAGAGCGAGTCGAGATATGCAACAACACTGCCGCATCTATGACCCTACACGTCGGTGAGGGTATCGACTGGGATATCCCGGATGGCGCGGGAGGATCAGAGAACCAGTGCTCCAAGGACGATATGAGGCAGGAAGTGTATCAGTTTGGTCCGTCTGACGCAGATCCCGAAGTCAACTACTATGCCACTGTGGGCATTTGCGGAGGCATAGCGGGTGCAATAGTTCTTCAGAACGACGAATGGGTGTACAGCAATGCAGGCTATCATCCGGCTGAGATCGGAGGTCTGCTCGCCTCGCTCAGTTCATTCACTGCCGACAATCCCGACACAGCTCAGGACTTGAATTCATTCTATGCGATCAAGCAGAATGTCACTCTTGCTCCCGGCGCATGCTACAAGTTCTGTAAGGTCAAGGCCGGTTCGAAGACCGGGGTAGTTGATCTGCAGGCATTGATCGACAAAGGCAAGGAGTGGATTGCGGCCAATGGGCTGAATTGTCCCGGCTGCGGAAGCGTCGACTGCGTGCCGGGTGATGCTGATGGCAGCGGTGCGGTCGACATCGATGACGTTGTATATGAGATTGCATATATCTTCACCGGAGGTCCGGCACCCGTTACGGCGGTCTGTTGCGGTGATGCGGACGGCAGCGGTGGACTCGACATCGATGACGTTGTGTACTTGATTGCCTACATATTTACAGGAGGACCTGAGCCTGATCCGAATGCCTGTGCCAACTGGCCGGGATGATATCAGGTTAGATTTCTCAACAGAGTCTCTTTAGGGAGCGGCTATGTGCCGCTCCCTTTATATGGGGGTAAGTGCGGATTGCGTTCACTGTTCAGAGGCTGCAGATCTTGAATCTGGCGTGATAGGGTGTTTGTCGGACGCTTAGGCTGCCTACTCATGAAAATATAACTTGCGTGACTTCGAGACCAGCTCGCCCAGTTTTACTGTGTTGGCCTTATCCGTTGTCTGCTTGCACTTCATAGCATAGACAAGCATCTCATGCATCAACTTCAATTGTGTGATGTACTCTTCATAAGCTGCTCCTGAATCAGGCGAAACCGGCTTGAATCGCTGCGTCAGGAAATATTGACTTACGACTTCCTGAAACTTATCTGCGTGTTCTTCCTTGTTTGTGACCCACCGCACGATCTGATTGTAGTTCTTATCTCTTTCGGCTGAGAGCGCGGTGATCTGGTCCATCGATTTCTCGATGGTTGTGGTATACTCGGAAAGCATACCGTAGCGCATGGCGTCGTCATAGATTCCACACGGAATCTCGCAGTGCGACCATGCCTGATTAGAGAGAACGATCGTTGCAGCGAGCGCCAAGATGATTCCGAGTACTAACTTTGCTTTCATCACGCCTTCCTTTCTGAAGTTTAGGTTCGAACTAACCGCTATAACCACATGATAGTGTATACGGTTCTCACAAATGTCGATGCATCTGCCCTGGTCACCGTGTCACAGTCGAACTAATATGACGTATGCAGCCGAAGTTAGTTGGCCCAATGAAGAAGGCCAGGCTCATCTGGAGCCTGACCTTGTCAGATAGGATTCTGTCGGGAGGGGCGTAACCTCTGCAACGATTCAAGTCTTATCTATTTCAAGTGCCGTCATTATTGTCATCCCAGGCATCTTCCCAGTCGGCAAGCTCAGGAATTTCATAGACCATTTCATCAAACACATCCTCAAGGTCTGCCGCCAAGTCTTCGATCACTTCCGCTCGTTCTTCAAGCTCGTCAGCCCTCTCCTGGAGTTCTTCTGTCTGATCATCCAGTTCAGCTTCGAGGTCTTCGAACTCGTATTCGGTGAAAATTGCTTTGAGAACACCGCCGACCGCTTTCAGACCGATCCCGGCTCCGATGAGTCCTATCTTCGCGCCTTCAAGTCCGATCTCTTTAGCCTTTTCGACTAATTCCATTGAAGTGGTGTAGCATTCCGCGACGAGCTTCTCCTGTTCAGGAGTGGTTTCGATGAGTTCACCGTCGACGTACAGTTTGTAGTCCTCTGTGATTTCGATCCGGCTTTTGTGGCGGCCCCGCTGAGTCATAATGATGCTGCCGTCCTCAATGTCAAAATCGATGTCTCCTGTTGACCACAGGGTGCCACTCGACCCGTGAGAGCGACTGTATGTGTAACTCTCGACTTCGGATGCATTCGCACGCGGCAATATGAGAAGAGCTAACAGAAATACAGTTATGACAGACTTCATGATTTCCCTCCACGTTTCATTTGCAGGTCCTGACTATATGACGGGAAATGGGGGAGGAAGGTTGCAGGAAAAAGCAGATACGTGGACTGATCAGGATCCCATTAGGCAGTCGATTTCCGCCTGGACTATCACCCCAACTTCTTCTGGAATCGGGCGACACTGAGTGCGAGGATTGCTAGCCCGAACAGGAACATTATCAGTGCCTCATCCCACAGTTCTGCGATTCCGATCCCCTTCAGGAATATCCCCCTTACGATAGTAAAGAAGTATCTCAGCGGCAGAAGATACGTGTACCACTGAATGATCTTCGGCATATTTTCTATTGGGAATACAAACCCGGAAAGGAATATCATGGGTTGCATCACGAAAAAGACCGAAGTCATCATCGCTTGCTGCTGAGTCGAAGAGACTGTCGATATAAACAATCCGAGTCCGAGTGTGGTCATCAGGAATACTGTGCATAGAAATACAAGCAGAAATATGCTTCCCGCCACCGGAATATCGAACCAGAAAGTCGATACAAACAGGATCAGTACTACGTCTATAATCCCGATTATCGCGAAGGGGGTGAGTTTGCCGATAATGAGTTGTATCGGTCTGATAGGCGTAACCACAAGCTGCTCCATCGTGCCGACTTCCTTCTCTTTGACTATCGCAAGCGAAGTCAGCAGCATCGTCATGACCATCAGCAGAAGCCCGAGTATTCCCGGCACCATGAAGTTCTTGCTCCTGAGTTCGGGATTGTACCAAACACGGATTCTCGCATCGACACCAGCATTGGTAATCCCGGATGTGCCGCTTCTCGCCGCACGTTTTACGGCGATTCTCTTCGAATAATCAGCAACGATTCCGGAAGCGTATGCGAGCCCGACTGTCGTCAGATTAGCGTCAGATCCGTCAGCAATCAACTGCAGTGAAGCTTGCCGACCTGCTTTGAGATCGTCTCCGAAACCGATGGGAACTACGACAGCTAACGAAGCATTCCCTCGATCAATATCTCGATCGATGTCTCTGATATCATCGACATAATCCGTAGCGGTGAAAAACCCTGAATGCGTGAACTTGTCTACCAACTCGCGACTTGCATGAGACCTGTCGAGATCGCAGATCACTGTCGGTATGTCATTGACATCGAGATTCGCCGCATAACCTAGAATTATAACTTGAAAGATAGGAGCCACGAAAATGATAGGCAACATTCGCTTGTCGCGCTTCAGCTGCAGGAACTCTTTGCGGATTAGATGCAGTATCGTATTCATGTCAGGTCTTTTCCGCGTTTCTTAGGTTGTTTCAGGATCTTCGATCTAAGCAGTGTGCCTCTCATTCTCAGAGAGCTCAATCCAATAGTCAACAGCGCAAAAGCGAGCAGATATAGCAGCTGATCCCAGAAGGCGGTAATTCCCACTCCTTTGAGCACAATTGCCCGCAGAGCCACCATGAAAAACCTGGCAGGCACGATATAGGTAACCGCCTGGACCACGATCGGCATATTTCTGATCGGGAAGACGAATCCCGAAAGCAGGAAAGTCGGAAGCATAGTAGCCATGACCGCTATCTGGAAGGCCACCTGCTGAGAATCCGAAATTGAAGAAATCAACAGTCCGAGTCCCAAACATGCTGTCAGATAGATGAGAGTCACAAGTAGCAGCAGGGCATAGCTACCCTTAACTGTAACATCGAACAGGACTTGACCGACGATCAGGATTGCGACAGTCGCTACCAACGAGATTACGATATAGGGAATCGTTTTTCCGAGGATCAACTCGATCGGATTGAGGGGTGAGACGGTGAGCTGCTCCATGGTTCCCCGTTCTTTCTCCCGCACTATCGAGAGTGACGTCGATACGACCGCTGTAACCATAAGGATGAATCCGATAAGTCCGGGAATAAGAAATTTCGCGCTTTTCAGCTCTGGGTTGAACCAGATTCTCGGCCTGTAGTCAATTGGAGCAGCCACACCGGATCGACCAACTCGCATCAGCGAATGCGTGATGATCTTGTTCGAATAGCTCTGCACTATTGCTGTCGCATAGCCGACAGCTGTTGAAGCAGAGGTCGGATTCGTGCCGTCAACGAGCACTTGCACGGAAGATGTCCTGCCCGCAAGAATGCTTTCGGAAAAGCCTATCGGAACGACGATAGCAACCAACGCATCACCGTTGTCGAGCAACTCATCCAACTCACGTGGGTCGTTGACAGAGTAGTTCAGGGTGAAGTATTCGGAGTGCAGGAAGCTCTCGATGAACTCGCGGCTGCTGGAGGTTTTGTCCTCGTCGCATACTGCGAGCGAAATGTCGCGCACATCGAAATTCAGAGCATAACCGAACATAACGAGCATAAATGCCGGAATGAAGAGGAGAATTCCGAGAGTACGCCTGTCTCTCGATATTTGCCGAAGTTCTTTCTTTATGACAGGCTTCAATCGATTTGTCATCTCAGATACTCCGGATCACCTTTGTCAATCGCGTTATGTCGTTACGACTTGGCTTGCTCATTGAGTGGCTTCTCTTGTACCAGGTGAATGAAAACATCTTCCAGTGAAGGCACTATCGGTTCAATTCTCTTGAGAGAGACGGATCTCTCTGCCAGCAAACCCCTGGCCCGGTTCTCAATCTCCTGATCAGCCGTACTGATATGTATGAGGTTCCCGAACATTGAAGTCTCCGTGATAGCATCATCTCGTTTCAGAATCTCCAGAGCGAGCAGCACATTGTCACATTCGATTTCATAGAGTGAATCAGAGATGTATTTGGATTTAAGCTCGCTCGGACTGCCCGATGCCACAATCCTTCCTGCATGAATGAGCACTATATTGTTACAGTATTCAGCTTCTTCGAGATAGTGCGTAGTCACAAATACTGTCGAGCCAAGTTCTGAGACTGTGTTGATCAGATCCCAAAAGTCTCTTCGGGAGATCGGGTCGACACCGCTCGTTGGCTCATCCAGGAACACGATCTGTGGTTCGTGAATGACTGCGCAGCCGAGTGCGAGCCGTTGTTTCCAGCCACCCGGCAGGGATTTGGTCATGTTGTCCTCCATACCTTTGAGCCCTGCCATTTGAACGACCCATTTCATTCTCTCGATGAACCGGCGGCTCTTGAGCCCATAGGTTCCGCCGAAGAACGTGATATTCTCCCTGACAGTCAGATCGTCATAAAGAGAGAACCGCTGCGACATGTAACCAATGTTCGCTTTTATCTGCTCCGGTTGTGTGTTGATGTCGAACCCAGCGACTGTTGCAGTGCCTGAAGTAGAACTGAGAAGCCCACACAACATTCTTATCGTTGTCGATTTCCCGGCACCATTCGCTCCGAGGAATCCGAATATTTCTCCTTTGCGAACTTTGAAGTCGATACCATCCACAGCGACAAACCGTCCGAACTGTTTTTTCAACTTGCTGACTTCTATTGCCAGTGTATTCATCAGTATCAGTCCCCTACAGCCGAGCGCAGTCTTGCTTGTGCCAGTTGACGATCCACGATCGCGTGCGTGTAG
The DNA here is from genome assembly GCA_018820315.1 of Candidatus Zixiibacteriota bacterium. Lineage (NCBI taxonomy): Bacteria > Pseudomonadati > Candidatus Zixiibacteriota > Candidatus Zixiibacteriota bacterium. Next base: position 53,956 of record JAHJOQ010000105.1, read on the forward strand.
CTTGTCCGGGCATTAAACAGTGCAACTTCGGTATCGAGAAGGTCTGTTGTGGAAGCTACTCCCGCATCAAACTTGCTTCTAGTGATACGAAGACTTTCATCAGCCTGGGCAACTCCATCAGACGCTACTTTGACGGCCTCGTTGGCTTTGAGCAGGCTGAGATAATCTGCCGTGATTTCGAATTCGACAGCATCCTTTAGTTGTGCCATTGCGTCTTTGGCCATATTTAGCTGCGCCTTAGCTTGACTTGCCTGATGATATGTCCGTCCCCAATTCCAGATATCATATGATACTGCCACTCCGACGCTCCACGAATCGTCCCATTGGTCTCTTGTGGGAAGGATTCTGGGGTTCGGCTTAGAATAATTGTAGTTTCCGCTAAGCATCACCTGCGGATAGAATCCCGATCTGGCCATCGTGACCGCTGCTTCACCTGCTCTGATTCGATGCCGCAATGCCTGCAATTCCGGTCTTGCTGTAAGTCCGACTCGCTTCAGTGAGTCAAGGTTGCCAGCTTCTCCGTCAGTGCCAATTGCCTCCGATGCCAGCACGACTTCAGTCGACAGGGGAAGCCCAATTGTCGAGTTGAGTCCGATCTGAGCTAGCCTCACTGAATTCTCCGTCTCCAACAACATGAGGCGGCTCTGAGACAATTGTGTCTGCACCTTCAGTAATTCATTCCTGGTCAGAAGCCCCTTATCGAGAAAGTTCTGGGTGTCCCTTAGATGAGCTTCGACGAGTGTGACATTCTCTGCAGCAGCCTTCCTAAGTTCAATTGCCTTGTACAGGTTCCAGTAGGCAACTCGAATATCAAACGAGAGGTCGCTACTATCGGCTGTGTAATCGAATTCGGTGGCGTCGGCGCTCCGTTCAGCCGCTCTGAGCCCGCTGCTCAGGCGGAAACCTGTAAAAAGCGGCTGAGTGACATATAAATCCAGACTGTGGGAGCTGGTCACTGTCGGAGAGAGAGTGAACTGACCATCGAAAATCGGATTAGGGGGCAACGTGACAATGAAAGGCGGAACCTCGCTAAGCTTGGCATAGCTCGCGCGCGCAGACACTGTCGGCAATTGGTACGATCTTGCCTCAGCAGACTTACTCTTCGCACTCTGCACTTCCATCATCGATGAATGGAGTTTGTGGCTATTCTCGATACCGATATCGACACATTCATCTACTGTGAGAGTCATTGCCTGCCCAGCTAATGTGACCCCGGGCCGAGTTATTAACAGCAAGAGAGCCAGGATATATAGAATCTTCCTCATGAATCACCTCACCTCAGCCATATCTAACCATTGATATAAAAACATTCTCCAGCGATGGCGCTATTCTCCGTATGCTTTCGATGGGAATACCGCCGGTTGCCAGCAATTGTCTGATCTTCTCTTCACTGTTCCCAGAATCCTCGACTACTAAGTGAAGTCTATCGCCAAATGCCTGAATTTCGGAGATACCCTGCGCCATCTTGAGAAGATTGTATGTTTTTCTGATTTCGGGGGATACCAATTCAAGCATGCTTCCTTTCATGAGCGTCTTCAATTTGCTCGGCGAATCGCAAACCATGATCCTGCCCTCATTCATCAGCGCAACCCGAGTGCATCGCTCTGCTTCGTCGAGGTACGGAGTAGTCAGGAAAACCGTGATGCCCTGTTTGAGCAGATCAGCCAGAATCATCCAGAAATCGCGGCGTGAAACGGGATCGACACCGACAGTCGGCTCATCAAGAAATATTAGCTTTGGCGTGTGGATCAGAGTGCATGCGAGTGCCAGTTTCTGTCTCATTCCTCCGGAAAGCCGCTCCGCAAGCCTGTCTCTGAATGGAGTCAGGCGCGTGAACCGGAGTAATTGATTTCTACGCTCAGAGTAGCTGTTTACATTATGAATCTCCGCAAAGAACTCGATATTTTCATCAACAGTCAGATCTCCGTAGAGGCTGAATTTCTGGGACAGGTATCCGATTTCCTGTTTGATGCCCACAATATCTTCAGCCAGACTGTGACCGAGAACGTTTGCATCCCCGGAATCGGGACTGATGGCGCCGCACAGCATTCGGATTGTCGTCGTCTTACCCGCCCCGTCAGGTCCGACCAGACCGAACATTTCACCGGCATCGACTGACAGAGAGAGTCTGTCTACTGCCTGGGTCGATCCAAATCGCTTCGACAATTCTGTTATTTCAACTGCTATTTCCGTCTTCAAATCTCCTGCGAATCAGAGTGACCATCATTCTGTATCGATAGTTGCGTCTGCCGGCATTCCCGGCTTCAGGATGCCATCGGGGTTCGGGATTTTGACCTTCACTCCGAAGACGAGCTTCACTCTCTCATCCTCGGTTTGAATATTCTTGGGAGTGAACTCGGCAATCGGTGATATGTACACGACACGTCCGTCAAATTCCCTGCCCGGATAAGTATCGATTCCGACAGTGGCAGTCTGACCCAGCTTGACCATGCCAAGCTCAATCTCACTCACATAGATCATCAAGTTGACAGTGTCGAGTTTGGATACTGTTACGACGATAGAACCCATTCCGGCGAGTTCTCCTGCCTCGACGGGTCGATCGGTCACGATGCCCTTGGAAGGGGAGACAATATTGCAATCAGCGAGCGCTTTCGAGAGAAGGTCGCGCGCTGCCTGCGTCTGACGGAGCCGCGCTTCTGCGGATTGAATCTCTTCCGGCCGGGCGATAGTTCGTACTTTCTGCAAAGCCTGTTCGGCGGAGCGAAATTGAGCCAGCGCGACCGTGTACCGTGCCGCAGCATCGTCCCTCTGCTTCTTTGTTACGCTCTGCGTGCTGTATAGCTCCTCCATCCTGTCGGCATCATCTTTGGCGACTTTCAGACCAGTCTCCGCCTGCGTCAGAGCTTCTTCGGTGTACCTCACATCTTCCGACCGAGCTCCTTTGATCATTAAGCGATACTGTGCATCAGCCAGATCGACAGCAGCATCAGCCTGCCGGAGCTGCAATGCGTACGCTGTCGTGTCGATCAATGCGATTGTATCACCATGACCGATGTGATCTCCTTCGCTCGTATAGAGCTTGAGGATTTCCCCGGCTGCTTTCGATGAGACATTGATCTCTGTTGCCTCAATTGTGCCGGATGCAGTGATGATACCGTCGCCCGAATTGCCTGCGCACGAATGTAGAGTGAGAGCAATCACAAGATACAGCACCGCACATCCCAGCCAACCGGTCAGCCATCGATATTTTCTAACACTCATAGATAATTCTCCTCCCTGCGTGTCCTTTTTCTCCAGTCGAATCAAGTCTGATATTGTGCTCTCGATTTATCAGATAATATCCCTATCAGAAAAGTGTTCATTACTCCCTCAAAAACTTCATGTGTCGAGTAGGGAAGTTGGGAAACAACTTCCGGGTTTACAACGCCGTCAATCAGTTGCGTGAATATTACCATCAGCAGATTGATATCCATGTCTTTTCTGAGCAAGCCGGTTTCAATACCTGATTGGAAGAGTGCGCTGAATTGGCTCAGGATCTTTGTCCGCCTGAATTTGAGTATCTTTGTGTAGGTTTCGGGTGAGCTGCGCTGAACATCCCTGACAAATGGGCTATGAAACCTGGAAAGAGTCTTCACCATCAGAGATACAGACATCTTGAGTTTCTCGACAAAGTCTGTCTCATCGTCGTGCAGGATGCCTCGAAGTTGAAATGCGGTGTCCGCAAGGAGATCAAAGACCGCCTGGTGCAGGAGTTCATCTTTGCTTGAGAAGTGTCTGTATAGAGTCTTTTTGCTGATGCCAAGATCTGTGGCAATTTCATCGGTTGTGATCGCGCTGAAACCGAATCGGAAGAACTTCTCTCTGGAAGCTTCAATTATACGCGTGCGCATCTGGATGTTAGCGGCGTCTCTCTTGGATGTAGTACTCATAATACTATAATGGTATACTTAGTATTCATACTCAAGACAACATGTCGAGGGCTTAATTAGTGCCATTATATACATCATGAGATCACCTCATATTGGAAACTGATATGGTAGCTATCGTTTCCAGAATACGAATATGTAGAGTTTTGTCAAGATAAATCTACTGTCGATTAGGATTTGCATTCGATTGAGACTTCTGCAATTTGTCGATGCAGGGCGTGGGAGATGGCGGGCAAATTTATATTGCAATTGCGGTTCGGCGGGGTTATTATTGCGTGTTCGAATGACAGATGTGCCCCCGTAGCTCATCCGGATAGAGCATCTGCCTTCTAAGCAGAGGGTAGCAGGTTCGAGTCCTGCCGGGGGTACCTTTTGAACCCCAGTTCAAAACCCGGATTCGAGATCAATCCATCGGTTCACACAGCCATTCACATCGCGCCCGCCTAACCTTTTGACTCGTTGTGAGTTAACGGAGTGCTGGCACTACGAACAGTTGTACCTTGTGACCGATCCTTTTGAGCGGTCAATAATACTGGGCCGGAAAGAGGCAATTTCATCGACATGATCTCGGATTCGGTGACATAGATCATGCTTTCAGAAAGCTCTTACAACTAGGCACAGGACGTTCCGTTCGGGTTCAGTATGCTGACCTATCACCTTAGCTTCGCATTCATAGTTCTCCGGGGTGGAGTTTAGAACATTCTTTATACTGACAGGCGTCAGTCAACTGTAGTTTAGACAGCAAGTCAGACCGGATCGCTTCGAATCTCAGCCGATTTGAGTTTCGCCGCTATATTGATAATGATGGCCACAGCATTGTCACAAACGAAAGGCCTGCCGAGAATGTAAGTCAGCAGAAAGTGATGAGGCCATAACACGAACTTCTGAGATGATAACCTGCAACCTCCGAACCGAACTACTCGATGAATCTCTACAGCCCGTAAGATCCGGTATTATTCTCCTCAGGCTATACCAGTAGCAGCAATATCTTAGTCACGTGTAGGGCATGAGACTTGGGAGTACAGGCAGCTAGGCAACGACTACTCGACCGTTGTGTGAGAAGTGCATTTACGCATGCTCAGACTTCTGAAGCATCGATATCGCGTAAAGGAAAGAAAGTTACAGAAATGACTCCCTCCTTCAGCTTATACTATCGAGAGATGTATCGGCACGCCTCATCACCTGTTTCATAATATAGTCACTTCTACTCTAGTAGTGAAGCTTTTGCCATCGTCATTGATCCCCTCCCATTCCTGGTTGACAGTGTTCGGTCTGCTCTGGCCAGTCTGGTGCAAGTCGTTATCAAGTATGACGGGTGCAGGGCCCCCAATGACAGCCGACCAATCGATATCGATACACTTTTCGCAATTCGATCCGGCGTACCAATACTTAAAACTGCCGTGAGCACTCCCTGATGAATCAAAAAACCAGCACATTTCTATTCCTGACTCATAAGGCTTCGTACATGGCGAAGTGAAGCAGGTTTCATAGCCAACTCCCCTGAGGTCTAACGGCGAACCCCAGGAAACCGTTAAAGTAATCGAAATCCCGCATGAGGCAGACACACCCTCTATTCTGAACGAATCGAGCCCGCATGGCTCAGTTTGAGACAGCCAGTGCGTTACCAGTTTGCCTTGCGATGTATTTCCTCCCCACTGCCCAGCGCTGGGGCACGACCATGCGGGGACGGTCACCTCTGCCGAATCAGATTTCGATGGATACTCACAACTGATCGCCTTCACAATTAGCAAGGGATCTGATGGTATCCAGGCTGGAGCAGTGTACAACCCAGTGGGATTGATCGTCCCCACACTTGCATCGCCATTGGGTATCCCATTGATGGTCCAGTCCACACCTGATGCTGCGACGGGTGCTAGTGTTCCTCCAATTGATTGTGAGGCTTCGCAAACCGATGCGGCGAATTGGACTGTCGAGTCCGGAAGAACGCTCGCCGAGCCAGGGGATAGTGTCACTTCACCGTGCTGGCAACCAGGCGGTGGGGGCGGGTCATCTTTGCGGCATGATGACATACACATACACATAATCATGAGCAGCTGGATGATGCCTGCAGGACGTTTGATCGGACTCTTCATGGTCGACCTCCTTCGAGATTGTTTAGCGGCTTAACTTCCTCAGTCATTCTATTCGTAACAGTGAATTCCTGTTGACTCTTCAAGTTAGTCGTGCAGCTGCAGTTTGCTTGGATGTTTCGGACTCTGATCTCAAAGTTAATAGATAATCTGCATTTCGCAAGTGAATCATGAGCGACTACCTTGTCGTAAAGTCTGCATCATCTACCGGATGGCAAATATACTCGTAGCCCTATTTCCCCACCGAAACCGCCAATGCCGAGTTCAAGGTCAAGACTTGGGTCATCCACTGGTCCTGGAGCCTCGGCAACTGTAAGCAGATCGCTACCTGTGTATCTGGTCAATGAGTAATGTGCTGTGGTCACCAGAGAAATCGTTGGTGAAATCTGGATCTCCGTTCCGGCTCCGAAGAAAAGACCAATCGCGTTGTCGGATCCTTCCGCGGTCCATGTTGCCGCATCCGAGAACGGGTAATACGGGTCTTTGTAATCGACTGTGATCGTGTTGGTCAGTTCGGCTCTCATCCGTACCAGCTCAACTCCGCCCATCAGGAAGAAATGTCCGTTCGCAGGGTCATATTGGGCCCAGATGTGCAGAGTGTTTTGTGAGAACACCATCCTCGACTTGGAGCCATAATAGAAATTGTCCAAATACTCAGATTTCAGTCGCTGTGTCTGGCTGCCCTTCTTCTCTGAGTGAAGGCTATATGAAGCCACAAATGCGAGCTTTGGCGATACCCTGTAGCCCGCCAGAGGAGTGAAGCCCTGCA
>JAHJOQ010000106.1 GCA_018820315.1 Candidatus Zixiibacteriota bacterium
ACGAATCAATGCCCATAAACTCATTACCAAAGTCATTGAAGGTGTTAAGTTCGTTGATGGAGAAATAAAGGAAGCTGCATAACTGGAGAACTTGAGGATACTATCAAAACAATCATCCACAACTCTTGACAATATCTCCATTGACACAGATGATGTCCTCTGGTTGATACAGTACATATTCGGTGGCTTGGACCCGCGTCCTGGATGTGTAGAATAGCCGGGCGGGCTTCGATCTACTGGATTCCGTTTTGGATTTTGCAGGCTTTCATGGTGTTGGTGAGGAGCATCGCAATGGTCATCGGACCGACACCGCCCGGTACAGGTGTTATATACGATGCCTTTTTCTCGCATGAGTCGAACTCAACATCGCCAACCACTCGGTAGCCCTTCTTGGCGGATGCATCTTCAACTCGATTAGTCCCGACATCAACAATAACACAACCGTCGGAGATCATATCGCCTTTCACGAATTCCGGTACACCCATCGCGGCTATCAGGATCTCAGCGCGGCGTGTATGCGATGCGATATCTTTCGTGCCCGTGTGGCAGAGAGTGACTGTGGCATTCGAACCTTTCCACTTCTGCTGCAACAACACCGCAAGCGGCTTGCCGACGATATTTCCCCTGCCGAGAATGACAACATCTTTTCCGGAGGGAGAGATATCGAACCTGCGCAAAAGCTCGATTATGCCAAGAGGAGTGCATGCAATGAACGACGGGCGCCCGAGCAGCATCATGCCGATACTTGCCGGATGAAATCCGTCGACATCTTTGATAGGACTGACCAGCATTATCATTTCGAGGCTGCTTAAATGCGACGGCAGCGGCTCCTGAACAAGAATGCCATGAATATCCTTGCGATCATTCAGCTCGCGGACTAATTCATTCAACTCCGACTGAGTGAACTCTTTTGGTCTGCGAATCACCTCGGAGTAGAAACCTACGTTGTTGCAGGCTTTCTGCTTGCTCGATACATATATCTCCGAGGCTGGATTATCACCGATGAGCACAGCAGCGAGCCCGGGAACGACGCCCTGCTCTTTCAGCTTCTCTGTCTCTTCCTTTAGCTCCGCTCGAATGTTTTTCGCGGTCGCTTTTCCATCAAGTATCTGAGCCATCGGTATCCTCTTCTTCGTCTGCGTCTTCATCCTCGTTTTCATCATCTCTGACGATTTCATAGCCTTCAGGGACTCTTCCATCAAAGTCCAACGAGAGTCGCTCAATTGAGATAGCTTTGCCCGTCTCATCGTCTACTTCTGCGATGACTCCCTGAATCTTGACATCATCTGACGAGACTGTGAATCTGTGCGGCAGAGCAGTCAGAAAGCGTCCCAGCACTCCATCGGCATTCATGCCAATGACACCGCTGTGCGGGCCGGTCATGCCAGCGTCAGTTATGAACGCCGTCCCGTTCGGCATGATATGTTCATCAGCGGTCTGGATGTGCGTATGAGTTCCCACCAGTAGCGACACTCTTCCATCGACGTAATGCGCCATCGCGCCCTTCTCAGATGTGGTCTCGGCATGGAAATCGACGACGATGATCTTCGTCGAGTCTTTCATCATCCGTAGTTCGCCATCAATCGTTCGGAAGGGGCAATCGATGTTTCGGCCAAATACACGACCTTCGGCATTGATGACGCCTACCTTCCGACCATCTGCGAGCGAGTGCAGGTATGAGCCGTATCCGGGGGAGCCTGAGGGGCAGTTAGCAGGTCGAATGACTCTGTTGGCGGCGAAATCAAGAAATGGGAATATCTCGTTCCTGTCCCAGATATGATTTCCGGAAGTCTGGACATCGACCCCGTACGACATGATTTTCTGCGAGATCGGTTTTGTCAGCCCGTAGCCACCCGCAGCATTCTCGACATTCGCAACGACAAAGTCTATCTGGTGCTTCACTTTTATCGGTCGAAGCAACTGGGACAGAGCCCAGCGCCCTGGCTTGCCCATTATATCAGCAATGAACAGTATTCTCACCAGCTCACCGATCTATTTGGCATAATCCACAGCTCTTGTTTCGCGAATAACCGTGACCTTGATCTGGCCCGGATATTCCATTTCTGTCTGAATCTTCATAGCAATATCAGACGCCAGTATCTGTGCCTTGGCATCGTCGATCTCGTCATGCTCGACTATCACTCGGATTTCACGGCCAGCCTGAATGGCGAATGCCCTCGCGACGCCTTTGAAGCTGTCTGCCATCTCTTCGAGCTTCTCGAGACGCTTGATATAACCTTCGAGCGGTTCACGTCTTGCACCCGGTCTTGATCCCGATATGGCATCGGCCGATTGTACGAGCACGGCATACGGTGACAACATCGGAATGTCACCATGGTGGGAGGCGACCGCGTTCACGACATATTCGTTTTCTACATATCGAGTAAGAAATGCTGCGCCAATTTCGGTGTGAGTTCCCTCGGTCTCGCGGTCTATCGATTTACCGATATCATGCAGCAGGCCACATCTTTTCGCCAACGTAGCATCAAGCCCGAGTTCGGCAGCCATCAGGCCGCAGATAATCGAGACCTCTTTTGAGTGCTGCAACACATTCTGGCCGTAAGATGTCCTGTAGTTGAGCTTTCCGAGGAGCTGTATAATATCATTGTGGAGATCATGGATTCCGAGCTCAAAGCAGGCTTGCTCTCCAGCCTCCCGGATCATCATCTCCATCTCCTTCTGGCACTTTTCGACGATTTCTTCAATGCGGGCAGGGTGAATTCTGCCGTCAGAAACCAGACGCTCCAGAGCCATCCGGGCTACTTCACGCCGAATTGGATCGTATCCGGACAGTATTACGGCCTCTGGTGTATCGTCGACAATGACATCAATGCCAGTGCACGTTTCGAACGATCGAATATTGCGTCCCTCGCGCCCGATTATCCGGCCTTTCATTTCATCGCTCGGAAGACTGACTACGGAGACAGTGGTTTCGACCGTGTGGTCAGCTGCACAGCGATAAATCGCCTGAGTGATGATCTCGCGGGCCTCTTTATCGGCAGTCCGTTCCGCATTCTCCTTGATCTCTTTGATCGTGACCGCCGCTTCCATCTTGGCCTGACCAATGAGGTTCTCCATAAGCTGATTTCTGGCTTCCTCAGAGGTCATCCCAGCGACCTTCTCAAGCTGCATGTTCTGCTGATGAACCAGGTTGTTGAGTTCTTCCTCGCGTGATTTGATTGCCTTTTCACGATGTTGGAGGGAACTTTCTTTCGCGGTGAAATCCCGTTCCTTCTTGTTCAGGAGGTCTACCTTCCGATCAAGAGCGGTCTCTCTGTCGGCAAGGCGCTTGTCCGATTTTTGGAGCTCGACGCGCTTGCTCTGCATCTCGCGTTCCAGATTGACCTTAGACTTATAGACCTCGTCCTTCGCTTCAAGTAGCGCTTCCTTCTTCTTGATGGAAGCATCTCTAATCGCTTCTTCAACGATCCTTGTCGCCTGATCATCCGCCTTCGATATCTTGGTGAGTCCCGCCTTGCGGATCAACAGCCAAGTGATCAGAACGGAAAGGATCACGGCGGCCGCCAAAAGAATCGCCACCGTTGTTATTCCGATTTGTTGCATTTAATCCTCCACCCTATCGGGTAAGGTACCGATCCGTTAATATTACAGTCTGTCGAGTGCAGAATGGAGGGTCTGAGGGAGATATTGAGCGACTAACCAGATGCCGATAGCAGTTTCTCATCAATTCGATCGGCCAGATTGTCTGCCAGTTGACGAAAATCTGAAAGCTGTCCTTCCCGCTCCTGCTTGAGCTTAAGAAGCTCATCAGCGACGTTAAGGACCGTCAAAACGGCAATGTTTTTGGGAGTGCGGTTGGCTGATCTCTCTGCAATCTCATGCATCTTCTGATCTACATATCGGGCAACTTCGAGCACATGCTGCTTGAACTGCTCAGCATCTTCATCGTTATCGAAGTCACCTCTTATCGGGTAATCTTCACCAAATATGTGTACTTTTATGACCCGGTTATCATCAGACATAATTGTATCTCAAGAACCTCTAAAACCCGCAGATTCTGCGACAAAAAAAATTATGTGTTAAAGACCATCTTGTCAAGTCTAAACTTACTTAATCTCGAGCTCGATCTTCTCGACCTCACTCAGAAGCGACTCCAAGCGGTTCTTAACTTCCGTCTCTTTAACACCGCAATTGTGTACAAGATCCTCACGTTCCGCCTTGATTCTCTCGTTTTCCAGCTTGAGACGGGTAATTTCCTGAGACAGATCGGCGTTGCGCTGCTCCAGGTCCTTCTTCAACCCTTCCAGCTCCTGGATTCGTGCAACGACAGCTTCAACCCTTGCCTCAAGTCTTTCCAGTGATTCCATGGTAAGTCCTTATCAGATTAACGCAACTCTGCCGAAAATTTCTTGGTGAGTCGCTCGATAATTCTCCTGTGAACCGTGTCCACCTCTTCGTCAGTCAATGTCTTGCTGTCGGACCGGTATTCGATGCTGTATGCGAGACTCTTCTTGCTCGCCGGGATCGGCTTACCCTCATAGATGTCAAACAGTTCGACTCTGGTAACAAGTTCTCCGCCCGACTGGACGATTTCATCCCTCAGGTCCGCTGAGAAGACATCATTGTCCACTATCACCGCCAAATCCCTCAGAGATGAAGGATATTTTGGTACAGGAACGAATGTTCTTTCAGATGAGAACTTCTCGTAGAGCATTTGCATGTCGATTTCTGCGTAAAAGACAGGTAAATCTATATCGTATTGCTCTCGCGCCCTGCGTGCAACTTCGCCGCAGATTCCACAGATGTCTTTTCCGAATAGAACATCGAACGACATACTCTTTTCGAGCAGCCTGCTCTCTTTCGGGCTGAGTTTCAGATCTCCAATGCGGAGTTCTGAAGAGATAGACTGAAGAACACCCTTGAGATCGAAAAAGTCATAGTCAGAGAGTTCTCTGTCCCAGTGAACCGCTTGTTCCTTACCACAGAATGCAATCCCCAGCTTGAGCAGCTCATTGGGAAGCTTATCTCCAGACGGGATGAATACACGCCCGACCTCGAAAAAGCTGATATCGCTCTTCTTTCTATTCAGATTATAAGATACAATATTCAGGAAGCTTGACAAGAGATTTTGTCTAAGAACTGAAAGTTCAGCCGATACTGGCTTGAGAACAGCAATATGGTCCTCGATGCCGCTGACAACCTTGTCCTTAACGGGGTCGATCAGGGTATTGGTGAGCGCCTCTACACAACCTTGAGATGTGAGTGCCGTGCGTAGCACCTCCTTAAAGCGTTCCTCTGGCCGTTCACGTGTCAACAGCGTCCCACCGGCAGCCGTCGAAGTCTTGACTTTGTCGTACCCAAAGATCCGAGCGATTTCCTCGATGAGATCGATCTCTCTGGTCACATCAGGTCTGAAAGAAGGGACTGTTACAGTGAGCTTCTTGCCCGTCTTGACACCGAACTCCAGCGCTGAGAGTATGTCAATCATCTGAGGAGATGAAAGATCGGTAGCCAGCAGATTGTTCACTCGTGCGGGGCGGAGCGTTATCAAAATCGGTTTCACCGGTTCGGGATAGCAGTCCACCTGTCCCGCAAGGACTTTACCGCCGGCGTATTTCTGAATCAGATATGCCGCTCTGTCACATGCGTTCGGGACGTTATTGGGATCGGCACCTTTCTCGAATCGAAGCTGTGACTCTGAAGTAAGGCCGAGCTGCTTACCGGACTTTCTGATTGTCGGCGGGTCGAAATAGGCGCTTTCAAGGAGGACATTCGAGGTCCGCTCGGAGACTTCGGATTCGAGTCCCCCCATGATGCCGCCGAGAGCAACCGGCTTCTTCGAGTCGGTGATGAGAACGGTGCCCTCTGCCAGCGTCCGCTCAACCTCATCAAGCGTCGTGAATTTCTCGTCTTTCTTAGCACCACGCACAACAATCTTCGGCGTGGAGAACCGATCGAAATCAAAAGCGTGCAGCGGATGACCGCACTCCATCAATACCAAATTCGTTATATCTACGACATTATTAATCGACCGCATGCCTGCCGAATAGAGCTTCTTCTTGATCCACCACGGCGTCTGTCCGATTCTGATGTCATGAATAACCCTGGCCATATATCTGGGACACGATTGCGGATTTTCGATTGCGATGTCGACCTCGTTTGCCGCGGACTGATCCGTTTCGGAAAGGTGAATCTTCGGCATCTTAAGCTTGGTGCCGGTCAGCGCAGCTATCTCGCGAGCCAATCCAATTGCCGACAGGCAATCAGGTCTGTTCGGTGTCAGATCAAACTCCAGGAGCCAGTCATCAAGCTCCAGCGCCTCACGTAGCGAGGTACCGATCTTCAGCTGCCTGTCGAGCTCCATGATGATCGAATGATCGTCTGAGAGGCCGAGTTCGGCCTCGGAACAGATCATCCCTTCAGATTTGACGCCTCTCATATCGACGGCTGAAATGGCCAGGTTGCCGGGCAATTCGGCGCCCGGTCCCGCGAAAGCGACTTTCAAGCCAGTGCGGACATTCGGCGCACCACAGACAGTCGATAAAACCGTACTGCCGGTGTCGACCTTACAAACCTTCAGTTTGTCGGCAGAGGGATGCTGATCGCATTCTTCAACTTTGCCGACAACGACTCCCGTGAATTCCGGAAAGAGGGGACCGGAGACCACGGTCTCGGTGCCGGACATTGACAGCTTATCTGCCAGTTCCGCCGGATCCCATTCGAAATCGGCAAGCTCCTTGAGCCAACTGTAGCAGAGTCTCATAAGAATTGCTCCAGAAGTCTCAGGTCATTTTCATAAAAACGTCTTATATCCTGAATTCGATATTTCAGCATGCAAATTCGTTCGATTCCCATACCGAATGCATAACCGGTGTATTTCTCCGGATCGTAACCCACAGCCTCAAACACTGCCGGATCCACCATACCGCATCCCAGAATCTCTAGCCACCCCGTCTGCTTACAGAGAGGGCATCCCTTGGCGCCGCACAAAAAGCAGGAAATATCCACTTCGGCAGACGGCTCTGTGAACGGAAAGTAGTTCGCCCGCAATCTCATCTTTACATCCTCGCCGAAGTACTCTTTCACAAATACATTGAGAACGCCTTTGAGATCAGCAAACGTTACACCCACATCGATATAGAGGCCTTCGATCTGATGAAAGACTGCATTCGACCGCGCAGAAATAGCTTCATTGCGGTAGCATTTGCCGGGCGCAATGATCCTAACCGGGGGATCCTGTGATTTCATAGTTCTTATCTGCACAGGAGATGTGTGCGTGCGAAGAACTACATCATCATTAATATAGAAAGTGTCCTGCATATCACGGGCAGGATGATCTTTAGGTATGTTCAGCGCCTCGAAATTGTAGTAGTCTTCTTCGACGTCGGGACCGACAGCGACTTCGAAGCCCATACCATAAAAAATGCGAGATATATCTTCAATCGTTCTTGTAATCGGATGGAGACGGCCCAGCTTTCTTGTTCTGCCCGGGAGAGTGTAATCGAAAACGTCCCCCGGTTTCTTCGATGCCGACTGGATTGAATCCAGCATTGCAGCAAGACTTGCTTCAAGCTCAATTCTCACCGAGTTTGCAAGCTTGCCAACCTCTTTCTTTTCCTCAGGCGGAAGATCCTTCAACCCGCGAAGGACAGCAGTGAGATTACTCTTGCGGCCAAGATACCTAACCCTGAGCTCGTTGATAGCGCCTTCAGAATCGACACTTGCAGCAGCCAGGTTAAACTGCTCCCGTATCGAGAGGATATCTTCTTTAGCAGACATTGTGAGGCCTATCCGGCCTGTTTGACCATCGTGACCAGCTGTCCGAAGGCATCGATATCGCGAGCAGCGATATCGGCGAGAGCTTTGCGATCAAGCCCGACACCAGCCTTCTTCAACCCTGCGATGAAAGCGCTGTAGCGTGTATCGAACATCCTGCAGGCTGCAGATATGCGGGTGATCCATAGCCGGCGGAAATCGCGCTTCTTATTTCGACGATCGCGGTATGCGTAGGTCTGACCTTTATTTACAGTTTCCTGTACTGTGCGCCACAACTTGCTACGCCCGGCATAGTTGCCTTTGGCTTTGGTAAATACTTTCTTTTTCCGGCGCCTGGTGGCGACATTATTCATCGCGCGTGGCATTGACTCCTCCTAAACTGACGCGAACCTGCATGCCGCTACGGCAGCAAATGTGCAATCCTACCGGCATCTGCTTTCGAGACGATGGCCGGTTTACGCAGTTTGCGTTTTCTCTTTCTGGTCTTTTTCGTGAGGATATGGCTGGTGTAAGCCTTCATCCTTCTAAGCTTGCCCGATCCGGTCTTCTTAAACCTCTTCGCGGCAGCCCTGTTCGTCTTCATCTTCGGCATATATACTCCAGATAAACAATCTACTTCGGCATCATGATTGTCGTGAGGTTTCTACCTTCCATCTTGGCCTTCTGCTCCACCAGTGCGATATCCAAGAGCTCTTCGGTCACTCTTTCGATAATTCGTCTTCCAAACTCCGTGTGCGCCATTTCACGGCCTCTGAACTCGACATATACCTTGACCTTGAATCCGTCAAGCAGAAACTGGCGGACATGTTTGGTCTTGAACTGATAGTCGTGTTCTTCGATCTTGGGCCGATACCGCATCTCCTTCAGTTGGACAGTGTGCTGCTTCTTCCTGGCCACTTTCTGCTTCTTGGAAAGTTCGTACTTGTACTTCCCGTAGTCGAGTATCCTGCAAACTGGTGGCTTGGCAGTCGGCGAGACCTCAACCAGATCAAGCCCGCGCTCGTATGCCAACTGTTGAGCTTCCTTGACAGGCAAGACGCCGACCTGCTGTCCATCCGCTCCGATGACGCGTACCTGAGCTGATCTAATCCTCTCATTTACGCGGATTTCTGGTGTTCGACTCTTGTTGGTCCTAATCTACTCCTCACTCCTTTTCAAGACTTGTCATTTTACTATCAATTTCCAATCTAAGCAAGGAAATAATTTCAGAAAGCTGCTTTGGACCGAGATCCCCCTCGCCATGCCTCCGATAGGACGCAGTCCCCTCCTCAGCCTCGCGCTTGCCGATAATTAGCATCACCGGGACCTTTTTGGTCTCGGCTTCCCTTATCTTGTAGCCTATCTTCTCCGATCTGGAATCGAGCTCCGCCCGTATTCCATTCTCCCGTAGCAGCTCCAAAGTCTTGCGCCCTACCTCGTTGAGATCATCCGATATTGGAAGAATCTTGACCTGCACGGGCGCCAACCAAAGTGGAAATGCGCCGGCGTAATGCTCAAGCAGAACCGCGAAGAACCTCTCGAGAGATCCGAAAATCGCCCGGTGGATCATGAATGGCTGCTTATGAGTGTTGTCAGCGCCGGTATAAGTCAACCCGAAACGTTCCGGGAGATTGAAATCGAATTGAATTGTCGTACACTGCCAGGCACGCTTCAGAGCGTCCTTGATCTTGATATCGATCTTGGGACCATAAAATGCCCCGGCGCCCTCATCAATCTCGTACTTCATGCCTGTTCTCTTGAGAGCTGCCGCCAAGCCCTTTTCGGCCATCTCCCACAAGTGCGGCTCTCCGACGAATTCAGTTTCCGGTTTGGTCGAGAGATAGACTTCGTATTCAGTGAAACCAAACACTTTGAGAAAGCGGAGAGTCAGCTCGATCACGCCCACAATCTCATCTTCAACCTGGTCGGGCGTACAGAATATGTGAGCATCGTCCTGAGTGAACGACCGGACACGGAACAGCCCGTGCAGAACGCCCGATCTCTCGTACCTATAAACAGTGCCCAACTCCGCCCACCTGATCGGAAGCTCACGATATGAGTGGAGCGAATTCTTGTATATCTCGATATGGAACGGACAGTTCATCGGCTTGATCTGATACTGCTCCCCTTCCACTTCCATCGGGGCGTACATATCATCTTTGTAGAAATCAGTGTGCCCGGAAGTTCGCCACAGGTCGAGTTTGGCAATGTGCGGAGAATAGACCAGTTCATATCCGGAAGCTACGTGCTCCTCTTTCCAGAAAGTCTCTATGATATTCCTGAGCACCGCACCTTTCGGATGCCACAGAGCGAGGCCGCCACCGACAGATTCCTTGATGGAAAAGAGATCGAGCTCCTTTCCGAGCTTGCGATGGTCTCTGCGCTTCGCCTCCTCCACCCGCTTCAGATATTCCTCAAGCTGGGCCTTGTCAGGAAATGATACGCCATAGATTCGCTGTAGCATCTTATTCTGTTCCGATCCGCGCCAGTAGGCTCCCGCCACAGACATCAGCTTAAACGACTTGATTCGACCGGTAGAGGGCACATGTGGTCCTCTGCAGAGATCGACGAACGTATCATGCTTGTAGAGCGATAGTCTCTGATCCGACAACTCCTCGATTAATTCGAGCTTATACTCCTCCCCTTTCTCTCCGAAGAGAGATATCGCCTCGGCTGACGAGCATTCAAGGCGATTGAAAGGGTAATCAGCTTTGACAATCTCAGCCATGCGCTTTTCGATTTTCGCAAGATCATCCTCGGTGAATGGCGCCGGACTATCGAAGTCGTAGTAGAAGCCTTCATCTATGGGAGGACCGATTGCGAGCTTGGTAGCCGGGAACAACTCGAGTACCGCCTGTGCCATTATATGCGCGGAAGAATGCCAGAAAGTCTCTTTGCCATCCCGGTCATCAAATGTCAATATAGCAAACGATCCGTCACTCTCCAGGGGTCGATCCAGATCAACAACAGAACCATCCACCCTGGCCGCGAGCGCCTTCCTCGCGAGGCTATTGGAGATGCCTTTGGCGATCTCAAGCGGCGTGACCCCAGATCCGAATTCCTTCACGGAACCATCGGGAAATGTCAGTTTAATCTTACTCATCACTACCTATGCAATGTTTGCAGCCATAATAAAATTCCCCAGATGGGGAAATGGTGGGCGATACTGGAATCGAACCAGTGACCTCTTGCATGTCAAGCAAGCACTCTAACCAACTGAGCTAATCGCCCGTTCTGCAGCCAGTTAAAATAATCCCTTCAAGTCATCGTGTCAAGCGAAAATCGCCCTGCTATGTCAAGTTACTCCAAATTTCCTTCATTCTGTCAGGATTTCCCGACCAGACATTGGCTGATGCACATATCCTTTAGATCGGATTCTCTTTTTACCTCTGAACTACGCGAGAGACTCAATTGTTTCCGAAGGTGAACAGATTGAAAGTCATGAAGAAATCAAAGGGCGGTGGCTATCTGCATAAATGTCTCTGATTTGACGTACTCTTCTATCAGCGCCTCTTTCAAGGGTTGCAGTTCATCCTGGCTGATGTCGAGAACATCAAATGTCTCGCGGACAAGAAGAGATTCGGTCCTCTGCAAGTCTCCCGGAGGATCAAACGTCAGGTTGGACAGATAATCCGCGAAATGCGTAACATACGCAAAGATATCATTTTCTGAGTCTTTTGGGCAATGATGATAGTAGATTGCACTGCATATCAACGGGGGGAGTTTCCAGTTTTTCGCAAGCAATCCACCCAGTTCCGCATGCGTGTAGCCGAGTATCTCCTCTTCAGCGCGATGAGGAGTCAGTTGATGCTCTTCAGCAAACTGTTGCGCCGCATGAAAGTCATTCGGAAGATAGCAGTTCATAACGAGCTTCCCGATATCGTGAAGGAGGCCTACGGAGAAAGCATGTTCCGCGCCTGCGGCATTCCCTCCCGGAACTCTGCGAGCGAGCAACCGAGCACATGACGCTGTCGCGAGCGAGTGACGCCAGAATTGATCGTGGAATTGAAGGTTCTTCTCATTTCCCTTGAACATATCTAAGACAGCTGTCGACAGCACCATCGATCGCACAGCATTGATACCCATCACTATCACAGCCTGCTTAACCGATGTCACTTCCTTGGCAAACCCGTAATACGCTGAATTCGTCAGTTTCAGAACTTTGAAACTCATAGCCGGATCCTCGGCGAGAATGGCAGCTATGTCGAATGCCGATGTATTGGGATCATTAATGACTTTGTTGATCTGCTGCAACACCATAGGAGGCGTTGGAAGATCAGAGATGCTACCGATAACCTGCTGCAGTTCTGTCTTCGCCGTCTGAGTTTCAGGCATCGGTTTCCCTAGGATCCATCGTCTGTGTGCGTTTTCTTCGAGGCAAGCTGGTCTAACAGGCGGTCAGCTATAATCTTCACTATTTCGCCGTCACTATACTTGCCGGAGCTGAGGCGCTTTTTCACTTCATCGACTCTGTCCCGGCGGACATCCGAGGTTTCCCTTTCGTTCCCGCTGTCATCTGTTTTTTCGGCCCCCATGAGTAGACTCCCTTCAAGATCGTTAGAATCAATAATCCTCTCAGCCACTGATCTGGCGAGGGATGGCCTAAAATAGATACCATTATCGGCTCTTGTCCGGATAGCGGCCAGCCTGTCTATTTCAACACCTCTTCGTCTCTCCATTTCGGTCGATATGTCGATCCTGTCAGTCCTCTGGTATCCTGTGGATCGGACAGCAGGCTTGTTCCGCATACTATTGTCATGAGACGCTTTCAGTCCTGAGTAATCACCAATACGCATATCAGATTTGCCTCGTTATCAACCCTTTCCGTCCAGAATCCTCATTTTGTCTTCCTGGCCGGCGTTGTACTGACCCAGATTTTGATTATTCCTGAGCGACTCCAGCTCTTCCTTGATTCTCGTATATCTGTCATTGGCAAATTCTTCATTCTCTTTGATCATCGACAGGTTCTTTTTGATCAACGTAGAGATTGAATTGACAAGCTTGCGAACTTCAGGTGACGTAGCTGCGAGATTGAAAAGCTTCCTATTGCCGTTTCTCAGTTCAGCGACTTTCTGTTCGCTTTCGGTTATCCGCTTGTGCATGCTCTGAATTTCGTCATAGACAGTCAGAATCTTCTGATCTCTGTCATATTTGAGCAAGTCTTTTTGCTTATCGATCAGAATGTACAGCGACTGATAGAAATTGTACTCTTCCTTCAACAACGCGATGAGTCTGTTTTCGAGTTCGACTACATGTTTGTATTCCATATTACACCTGCACCGATAGTGCCTTCTCCATTGTGATGTCATTTTTTCTTGCGGCCGCAGTGCCGATATCTGCAGGAATCTCGCTGCCCAGATACTGCCACCCCTCTTTCAGATTAGAGATGACCTCCGTCAGGTCGTCAATGATATCTACAGACCTGGTCGAGTTCACTATGTAGAGCTGGGAAATTATGAACGAATAGAGTGAACCGAGTTTCTCAGCAATGTCACCTCCAGCTTCAAAATCGAGGGTCGTATAGAGATGTTGCACAATTCTGTGAGTCCTTTCGATTCGGTCAGCGAAAACCTCGGTATTCTCCTTTGCAAGCTCCTCTTTTGCCTGACCCAGGAATTTCAGCGCACCATTGTGAAGGAGCAGGATCAGATCCTTCTGACTCATTCCTGCGACCTGATTTTTCTGGTAATTTGCAAGTCCACTTCGCATGGTATCATCCTAGTTAGAATTTTTCCCGTAGTTCCAATTACTGGAGATCTGACTGAGCTGAGTTTCAAGATATGCACTCTGAGAGTTGAAGCTGCTCAACAGCCGCTCCATCTCGATGTACTTCTTGAACAGCGCCTCCTTTCTGATCGCAAGACGCGCCTCTTCATGCTCAATCCTTTCAGTCGTCAGATCAACCTGCGATTGGACAGCCCGAGTACGCCGTGCCAGAAGACCGTCGGTCGCTTTCGTCAGGCTATCGAGTAAGTCATCAAATTTACTGGCCACCCCCTTTGCAATAACAATATTGGCCTCGGTCCCATCTATTAGATCGGCCGCTTCCAGCTCGACCTTCAGTCGTATGCCCTCAGTAGTTCCATTCCCTTTGTTTCCAGTGAGGATTTGTCCGGAACCGGTGGCTTGTTCACCGTTAATTGTACCAACCACATCGAGCCCTTCTGTCACTCTCGCTTGAGCGAGTCCCAGCATCGTTAGCGCGCTGTTTGCAGATCCGGCCTGAATTTCCACGTTTGAATTTGAACCGTATGACGATGACTCTATGCTCAGATAGCCGGTAGCGCCGGTGTCCACATATGAAACAGTGACGTTGCGTGATCCAATCTTTTCATCTGCGTCAATCTTGTCCTGGATCTCGGCAACCAACTCGGCAAAGCTGTTGTAAGTGCCGTTTGTGAGCACTATATCTTCCGACACAAGCCCGTCTACTTTTAGCTTGATTGTATTGTTGTTATCACCGATCACTATAGGACTATCACCCGGATTGTTGATGACTGTGCCGGTCAGATACCCATGCGTTGCCACCTGCGTAATATCAACGTCATATCCATCTAATCCCGAAGCTTTGCTTGCACTGCTGCCACCGAGATAGGTAACTTTGTTGATGCTGGAGTTGCCCCAGTTCGTAAACAGCTTTAGAACGTCTGACAGGTCTTCGCTTATTGCCTGATCGAGTTTGCTGCTATCAGCAACTCGCAATTCTCCCAACGCGCTGGAGCGAATACCGATGTCTGCAAGCACCCGATAGCCTGAATCGATCCCATCCACGACGGTTGAGATCATAGATCTCATCTGGTCATCTATCGAAAGCAAAGTGGTGTCGCCAAGAAGCGTGCCCGCCTGCTCGGTCTCTGCATTGTACTTCAGAAATTCGCTGATTCTGGACATAGCACCATTGTA
>JAHJOQ010000107.1 GCA_018820315.1 Candidatus Zixiibacteriota bacterium
CGACGAATCAATGCCCATAAACTCATTACCAAAGTCATTGAAGGTGTTAAGTTCGTTGATGGAGAAATAAAGGAAGCCGCATAACTGGAGAACTTGAGGATACTATCAAAACAATCATCCACAACTCTTGACAATATCTCTGGAGTACGCAAAATCATGACTCCTCCCCAGGCACACACTCTCTGTCCGAATTTGATCGTGATCCCGCGTGATCCAGAGAAAGAGAGGATGCGATCCAATGAACTGCTCGAAATTCTCCAGAAAATCAGCCCTCTCGTAGAAGAGGAATCTCCCGGAGTATTCTTCTTAGACACTTCCGGTCTCGGGCTTCTGTATAAGAGCGAGAAGGGGCTCGTGCAGAAGATCATCTCGTCTATCCGAACCAAACTCTACCCTATCAAAGCTGGTGTTGCGAAGAACAAGTTTCTTGCAAAAGTCGCAGCGGAGATATCGGAAATTTCGAATTATACGATTGTGACGGCTGGGACGGAGAAGAAATTCCTGAATAACCTCTCCACCGACTATCTGAATCTCTCGGAAGAGACAAGAGAGAGACTTCAGGATCTCGGAATCAAAACTATCGGCGAAGTTGCTGATTTTAATTCCAATGAAATCGCGCAAAGGTTCGGGAAAGAGGGCGGGGTTTTCTCTTTGCATTCCAAGGGGGATGACCTCGATCTCTTCTCACCGGAGAATCTGACAGAAAGTCTTTCGAAAACGACTTCGCTCACATATACGATCTACAAAAGTGATACAATTGTCCGGCATATCGAAAAGCTCATGGATGATCTCTTTGTGAAGCTGAAGAACGCAGGGCATGCCGTCTCCGCGATGCAGATCAATCTTGTGCTCGATGACAGGTCAGATAAGTCTTTTGATGTGACTGCCGACAGACCGACAACTAATCTCACAAGATTCCTGAGATTGATCAGGTTCGAACTCGAGAAACTGAAACTCTCCGGAGGCATTATCGAAATATCGGCCACTATTCCGCAGACATATCAGGAGTCATCGGAACAGCTCGAATTACCGGAGAGGATGTCTGCAGGTCGCAATAATATCCTGTCAAGAAACAATCTGATTAATGTTCCTGATTTCAAGAAACTTTGCCTTCCAGAACTCAACGATTCTTTCCTGCCCGACAGGAATTTTTCCCTCTTCCCTGCCTCGTTCCCGACTCGGAAAACAAAACGCGCGACCCAGCGTAGCGACTGGCGTCATCCATATTCGATGCATCTTATTTCAGGACTAAGACTCCTTCAGCCTCCGACAGAAACGGAAGTCATAACGGAGAAAGGTCTCCCGAAGGCGGTCGTGATCGGAAACGCTACTCGCAAAATCAAAAGCAGGAAGGGACCGTGGCAGATATCGGGCGGATGGTGGCAGGAGAACTTCGACCGGCTCTACTATGAAATCGAAATCGCCGACAGCAAACTCTTTCTGTTATTCTACAACCGGATTTCATCGCGCTGGTTCATACATGGCATTTTTGACTGAGGAGGCTCGGCATGGAATATGTCGAACTTCATACTCATTCGAATTTCTCATTCCTCGATGGCGCGGTGCATCCGGAGGATCTCGCGTCGCATGCCGCTCGTCTCGGATACAGTGCGCTTGCGCTGACCGATCACAATGGTTTGTATGGCATTGTTCGTTTCAATCATGCAGCAAAGCTTACCGGCCTGAAACCGATCTTCGGATCGGAAATCACACTCGACAACGAACATCATCTGGTTCTTCTCGCAAAAGATCAGAAGGGATACTCGAACCTCTCGAAACTTCTGACCTCCGCAAATCTGAAATGCAAAAAGGGCGAAACGAAGATAACCGAAGATGATTTGGTTTCTCACTGCGAAGGTCTGATTGCGTTATCCGGCTGCCGCCTCGGAGAAATCCCATCGTTGATATTTCACGGTGACGATAAGCAGGCTGAATATATAGCTTCGAAATATCGAGAGATATTCTGTGATGAAAATTTCTATCTTGAATTGCAGCACCATAATCTTCCAGCGCACGAAATCCTCTGCGACAAACTAAGCGAAATGGGCAAACGACTCGGGATCCCTGCTGTCGCGACAAACAATGTCCACTTCACGACTCCCGACGGAAGAAGGCTGCAGGATATTCTGACCTGCATCAAACATCACACGAACCTCGATGAAGCTGGCGGGCTGCTCTATCCCAATCCCGAACGACACCTTAAACCGCCCGGTGCGATGATATTAAGATTCAGCAATTATCCGGAAACTATTGAAAATACAATGAGAATCGAAGAGAAGTGCAGTTTTGCGCTGGAAAACCTTAAGACTATTCTCCCCGATTTCGAGGTGCCGGATGGCGAAACAACTTTCAGCTATTTCAAGAAGCTCACCTATGCCGGCGCAAAAGAGAGATACAGAGAGCTGACGGAGGAAGTTACAAAACAAATCGAACACGAACTTGTGATTATCAACAAGCTCTATCTTTCCGGCTATTTTCTGATAGTCTGGGATATCGCGCGATTTTGCCGCGACAACGGCATCCTCTGTCAGGGACGCGGCTCAGCTGCGAATTCAGCTGTCTGCTATTGCCTCGGGATAACCTCTGTCGATCCTGTGAATCTTAAGCTTCTCTTCGAGAGGTTCATCTCAGAGGAACGTCGCGAGGCGCCCGATATCGACATCGATATCGCCAACAATCGCCGCGAGGAAGTAATCCAATATGTCTACAACAAATATGGCAGAGAGCACGCCTCGATGGTCTGCGAAGTGATCAGCTATCGGGGAAGGTCTGCGGTTCGCGATGTTGGCAAAGCCCTCGGATTTACCCTCGATGAGGTCGACCGGCTCGCAAAACAGATGGATCATTTCTCTGGTGGTGTCGAATTGCCGGATCGCGCACAGGAAGCAAGCCTTAATTTAGATGACAAGCGCGTCAAGCTCCTCATTGAGATGGTTAAGAAGATCAATCGCTTCCCGAGACATCTCGGGATTCATGTCGGCGGGATGATTATCACGAAAAAGCCACTCTCGGAGATTGTCCCAATCGAGAATGCCACCATGCCGAATCGGAGTGTGGTTGCGTGGGATAAAGATGATGTCGAAGATGTCGGGATGGTCAAGATCGATCTTCTCGGACTCGGGATGCTGACTCTGATCGATATTGCGTTCAAGCTGATCGAGAAGAATCGCGGTATCAAGATTGATCCCGCTAAGCTCACTTATGATGATCCGAAGATTTATGATCTATTGTGCAAGGCGGATACTGTCGGCGTGTTCCAGGTTGAATCGCGCGCGCAGATGAACACTCTCCCGCGACTCAAGCCACGATGTTTCTACGATCTTGTTGTCGAAGTTGCGTTGATCCGGCCCGGGCCGATTCAGGGGGACATGGTGCATCCATATCTACGGCGGCGAAACGGTGAGGAAGAGATTACTTACTTCCACCCCGCTCTCGAACCGATCCTCAAACGGACGCTCGGTGTCCCTCTCTTTCAGGAGCAGAGTATGCAGATTGCAATTGCGGCTGCAGGATTCACTCCGGGTCAGGCTGATGCTCTCCGTCGCGCAATGGGCCACAAGCGGTCGCATGAGCGTATGGAAGCGATTAGTATATCGCTGATTGCAGGTCTTGTCAAAAACGGAATCGATGAAGATACCGCGATGAGAATCTATAAGCAAATGTCTGCATTTGCCGATTTCGGATTCCCGGAGTCGCATGCCGCATCGTTCGCGCTGCTCGTTTATGTCTCTGCGTATCTGAAGGTCTACTTCCCGCAGGAATTCTACTGCTCGCTTCTGAATGCGCAGCCGATGGGATTTTATTCGCCGTCGAGCATCATCTATGAGGCAAAACGGAGAGACGTCCGGTTTCTCGATGTCGATGTCAGCCGGAGCGAGTGGGATTGCACGATCGAAAGTGACTGCATACGGCTCGGGTTCAGCCAAGTGAAATCACTCGGAGGATCAGCGAAAGAGATTATCGAGAGAGAACTTGCAAAAGGCTGTTTTACATCAATCGAAGATTTTGTCAGAAGGACAGACCTGAATCGTGGAGCACTCGAAAAACTTGCAATGGTCGGTGCATTCAAATGTTTCGGGATCGAACGGCGACAGTCGCTCTGGAAAATCATGTCGATTGTGAAGAAAATGCCGGATGAACTTCCGATTGAAGATCGCGAAAACGGCGAGCTTCTTCTCAACCCGATGGCTACTTATGAGACGCTCATTGCTGATTTCAAAGGCATGAATCTATCGACCGGTCCCCACCCGATGAAACTTCTCCGGCAGCAGCTCACCAAGAGAGGCATTTTGTCATCAAAGGATTTGAGGACTACTCGAAACAATAAATCTGTGACGGTCGCAGGGATGGTGATAATCCGTCAACGCCCCGTGACGGCGAAAGGGTTTCTCTTTATCACTCTCGAGGATGAGACCGGGTTTATCAATATCGTCATGATGCCGAACATGACGAAGAAGTATCGAAGAATCGTAGTCAATTCGAGTGTGCTGTTGGTGCGCGGCAATGTTGAGCATAAAGATGGAGTGATAAATGTGATCGGGCGCGATTTCCTGCCGCTCCAATTCCGATCATCGGAGATGCGCGTCAAATCACGCGATTTTAGATAGCACTATTAGAGAAACCGTCATCGCGAGGAGCGAA
>JAHJOQ010000108.1 GCA_018820315.1 Candidatus Zixiibacteriota bacterium
AAACCTGTCGGAGAAAATCTGCCCTCAGGAGCCCCTGATCCGCAAGGCGCATGATCCGAGTTGTCAGCGCACTGAACTCGGCGGACAGATATGGCTTGTCTTGTCTCTCAGCGGTCATGCATTTCTCCGCGATAAGCGCCCCCCGGTTCAGCGGACAATATGCCTGATGGGAAGATCAAAAGCAAGCGGTGCGTTTTCATCTTGCGACCGCCTCATCCGACTCAAACGGGGCTTATTATGTGAAGGTAAATGTAGTCTCTGCTCGATTCTATCTTCTGTACTACATAATCCCCCTTAACAAAACTTAGGGGATCGGCTAATAACCGATCCCCTATCATTCTTGCAGATAATCTAGTTGTCTATCGTTTACGCAAGGATGTCTACCAGCGGTTGCTACCGCCGCCGTATCCGCCACCGCCACGACGATCGCGGCCACCACCACCGCCACGCTCTTCGCGCGGACGTGCCTCATTGACAGTTAGTTCGCGTGATTGCAACTCAGCGCCGTTGAGACCGGCAATAGCCGCCTCACCAGATTCCTTGCTGGCCATTTCCACAAAGGCAAATCCTCTCGACTGCCCGCTGAACTTGTCCTTGATCACGTTTACGCTGACGATTTCGCCATACTGCTCAAATGCCTGGCGAAGATCATCTTCCGCCGTGTCGTAAGACAGATTGCCGACGTAGATATTCATTCTACTCTCCGGTTTTGTTTATCCCTTCACGATGTCTTCCTGTAAAAGAGTAATTTCGTGCCTCAGATAAACCAATTCTTGCGCACCATTGCGCCTGTCTCCGAATCAATACCTTACCAAAGATTGAATGGAATCTACAAACCTTGCGACAGATTAATGAAGGAGACCATCTAACATATCTAAATATATCGGCACTTTTCGGTGAAGTCAACAGCTTTCTTATATGGAAGTCCATGTATCTTATTTATTGATATTTTGTCTAACTTGTGACATGACAATCTATTAACGCCCAAGAAATGCATCGCCCCGGCCGTAGATCTTGCCATTCGAGACGCATCCTCGTATAATCACTCGAAAGATGGAGGACACGATGAAGTTCATATGGTCGAACAGGACAAAGCTGATTTTCGGTGCGGGAGAGTTCGCTAAACTCGGCATCGAGGCCGCAGCAATCGGTAAACACGCACTAATTGTCACGGGCAAGTCTTCCACAAAACGTTCAGGCGTTCTCGACAAGGCCATGGACTTGCTAAGAGCGGCCGGTGTTTCGAGCACAGTCTTCGATGAGATCGAACCGAACCCACGCTCAAAAACAGTCGATCGCGCCGCTGCTACTTTGAAAGAGAAAGGCTGCGATTTCGTTATCGGACTCGGCGGAGGTTCGCCGATGGATGCGGCCAAGTCCATCGCGGTGGTCGCCTCGTCTGGTGGATCGATCTGGGATTACATATACAGCAATCCCGACAAAGAGATGCGCGATGTAACCTCGGTGATGCCGATTGTCACCGTCCCGACACTCGCGGCAACCGGATCTGAAGCTAACGGCGGTTCGGTCATTACAAATTGGGAGACCAATGAAAAAGCGCCGCTGATTCATCCTCTCATGTACCCGGTCTTCTCGATCATAGATCCCGAACTGACTGCATCGGTGCCGGCAGATTACACCGGCGACGGCGGCATAGATATCATATCGCATGTCATGGAGTCGTATTTTTCGAGTCCTGTCCACACTCCGCTGCAGGATCGATTCTCTGAAGGCGTCATTCGGACCGTCATGGACCACCTTGGACTTGCTATGGCCAACGGCAATGATATCGACGCGCGGTCGCATCTATCCTGGGCGTCGACTGTCGCGTTGAGCGGCATTGTCAATGCAGGACGGCTCGGTGGATTTCCGCTGCACGCTATGGAGCACTCAATTTCCGGACACTATGACATCTCTCACGGACGCGGGCTTGCGATTTTGATGCCGCATTTGATGAGATATACTGCCGAAGTCGCTCCCGACAAGTATGTGCAGTTTGCGAAGAATGTCTTCTTCGTCGATACAGACTCTATGTCGCCCGAAGCTGCGATTGATGCTGGCATATCAAAATTCACCGAGTGGATGAAACAGACGAGTGTCTATTTTACTTTATCAGATGTCGGCATAGGCAGTGAGAAGTTCGAAGTCATGGCTGACGATATCATACGTGTCAGCGGCTACGGCAAAGACTACATTGACAACGCGAGAAACCTCTACAAAGAGGACATCATCAAGATATTCGAAATGGCACGATAGTCTCATTGAGATGTACGGCCAAACCCCCGAGCGAGGTGCGAAGCGGCGTGGCGATCTCTTCTACTCAAGTGAACACAGGAGCTATGCTCCTGTGAATGCTGCAAGAGGAAGCGCAGAGGCACAGCCACTGCGCACACTATAATCAGCGTCATCGTGATGCATGGAGCTTCTGAAACAAGCGCAAAAGTCGGTATCCTGAACCACCTCGATCTACTTATTCTTCACCGCAAACAGCACTGCAAGTTCGATCAGGCTGAGCGCCACCAAAACCGCCGCGCGTGTCAGCGATTCACCGGCAGACATCGCTTTCACGAGCTTGAATCCGAAAAATCCGGCGACAAACAGGGTCGCAAATATAGCTACTCCCTGGCCCACCGCGACCCCCATGAACATCATGATCGAGCCCGCGATTATGATGATGCCGAGCACTCCACCTGAAATCAGCGACGGCAGACTGTCAGCCGCAACATAACCGGCGACACCGCCACCGGCGATTACAATACCGTAAATGAGAGTTATGATTGCCTTGATATACATGTGGTCTCCTTGCATTATGTGGTCGGCGTAGATTTTCGTGCGCCAACTCCGCGTGTCTCGCG
This sequence comes from Candidatus Zixiibacteriota bacterium, assembly GCA_018820315.1. NCBI lineage: Bacteria > Pseudomonadati > Candidatus Zixiibacteriota > Candidatus Zixiibacteriota bacterium. The sequence goes on from JAHJOQ010000108.1 coordinate 2,856, forward strand.
TCGTCACCTGCGCCGTCGGGAATCCCTTCCTGACGGCTCTATGATAATCTAATCGGGCAGGAAAGGGTTCCTGCCCGCGCACCTACAGCGCTCTATATGATACTCGATGGAGTTGTCACCCCATCATCGCCTGACCTGCAAGCTGCCGTCCACTGTCTGTCAGGACAAGCTGACGATTATCTATAAAGACCAGCTTACCGCGCTCCATCTGACTGACGAGCTTATCGATAAATGTCCTGTCCCAATACACATGTTCATGCAAGGTATCAAAGCAATTCTCTGTCTCCGCTTCGGGTGTACTTTCATGATTGAGCAAGTGTATCGCGAGTGTAATCCTTGCAAATTCCCAGCGCTGCCGATGCCTACGGCGAGCTATCGCTACAATCCCCCTGTGAGGGGCTATTAGAAAAGTTATACCGAACGCAACTCCCGACATTGTCGCCATGCACCCCGCAATCGAGGCGTCGAGAACGTCGGCTAGCCAGTAGCCACTGACCGCGCTCGCTGCGCCGATTATCGCGCTGAGAAGTATCATTCGACCAAGCCTGTCTGTCAGAAGATATGCTGCAGCCGGAGGCGCGACCATAAGCGCGACCACCAGAATAGAGCCGACGGCATCGAATGCGCCAACTGCCGTCACGGAGACTATCGTCATCAAACCATAATGTATCAGCCCCGGAGAGAAACCGAGCACCGCAGCGAGCGCGGCATCAAAAGTCGCAAGCTTCAGCTCCTTATAAAACAATGTGATAAACAGTATATTAAGAAGCAGTATCCCGAGCATCAGCGCAAATGCACGCGGCCCGAGATCAAATCCAAACAGGCTGAAGCGATCAAATGGAACGAGCGCAAGCTCGCCGCGCAGAACAGCATCGGTATCCAAATGAACATCTCCGGCATACCGAGAGATCAGAATCACACCAATGCTGAACAACGCCGGAAAAACGAGACCGATTGCAGCATCTTCACGCACGAGGCCGGTCTTGTTCAGCAGTTCGACAAGGCTGATCGTCAATACTCCGGTCAGAGTGGCGGCGATAATCAGCAACGGGGATGCCAAATCCTGAACAACGAAGAATGCGAGAACAATACCCAACAGAATCGAATGACTGATTGCATCACTCATTAGCGCCATACGTCTCAGCACAAGAAACACGCCCGGCAGTGCGCATGCGACGGCCACGACAACGGCGGTTATTTGTATCTCAAGCTGAAATGGGGTCACCTGTTCAACTCTCCGAATGTCGCCGCGATTTTCTCCGCCTTTTCGAACCCCGATGCTGTCAGCGCCCAGCCATCGACATCAATCCTGTAAACAAGACCGAGTTCCTCGAGCCGACCCAGGCTCCGATCGATCCCAAAATCACCGGTCCCCATCGTTTGAAGAACCGATGACGGATGCGGATGCTTTCGATCTCCGTGCTGCAATGCAAGAGAATACAGGCTCGAAAGCACAGCGTCCGTTCGCAACTGCCTTCGGTTTCTCCTGGCAAGCACCCACGCCCACACGAGTCCTCTGTTCGGAGCGAAGAGCATCGACACGAATACAATAGCGCTGATACAGAGCACAATCGTCGGTCCGGTAGGCAACCTGGCTGTGCTTGAACTGATAATTGCGCCGCTCACACCGGCAATCAAACCGAACAGCGCAGACAACACCACCATCACGCTCATACGGTCGGTCCACTGTCTGGCAGCGGCGGCTGGCGCTACTATCATAGCGCTCATAAGCACAACACCGACGGTCTGCAGTCCGAGCACGATTGCAACCACAAGCAGAGATGTCAGCAGGATATCAAGTAGTCTAATTGGAAATCCGAGGGACGATCCGAAATCACGATCGAAACTCATCAGTTTGAATTCCTTCCAGAATGCAATAACGATCAGAATTGCCACTGCCCCGACTATAGCAATAATCACAACATCTCGCTCGACCATAGCTGCGGCCTGACCGAACAGGAATTTGTCGAGGCCTGCCTGCGCAGCGTCGGGAATCTTCTGGATGAATGTCAGAAGCACAAGACCCATTCCAAAGAAGACCGAGAGTATCATGCCAAGTGCAGTGTCGTACTTGATTCGTGTCGATTTGACAATACCCATGACAAGCAGCGTGCCGATCCAACCGGCGACTGCTGCACCGAGAATCATAACTAATGGAGATTTGCTTCTTGTGAGGAGAAACGCTATCGCTATTCCGGGCAGGGCAGCGTGTGACATCGCGTCCCCCAGAAGGCTCTGCTTGCGCAACACGGCAAATGAACCGAGGGTGCCGCTGACAATTCCGAGGATTCCTGAACCGAGTGCGACGGTTCTCAGAGTGTAGTCAGTGAACAGATCACTAGGAATCATGTCACTTCGCTCCGCTGTCTATTTCCTGCATGGGAGTATCTGTATCGCTATCGTGTGTGAGGTAGGAGACTCTTCCGCCATAAGCCGCGCGGAGATTGCTTTCGGTATAGACATCCTCAACAGGTCCGCTCGCAATCCGCCTGACATTTAGCAAGGTGACCCAGTCGAAGTATTCCGGTACCGTCTGAAGATCATGGTGGACAACGACGACTGTCTTTCCCGATTCGCGCAGATCCCTGAGAAGTGAGATAATCGCCCTTTCAGTGGTGGCATCGACTCCCTGAAACGGCTCATCCATGAAATACACGCCCGCGTCCTGCACAAGAGCGCGAGCGAGGAAAACTCTCTGCTGCTGGCCACCCGAAAGCTGGCTTATCTGCCTGTCGCCAAAATCACCCATGCCGACTTTGTTCAATGCCTCCAGAGACAGATCACGCTCCCTGCGCGCAGGACGCCTTACCCATCCGAGGCTGCCGTAACGTCCCATCATGACAACATCGAGCACTGTCGTCGGAAAATCCCAGTCAACACTCCCGCGTTGCGGAACGTAGCCAATCTTGCGCCGCTGCTTTTCATATGGTAGCCCATAGATCAACACCGATCCGGCAGCAGGTGTCACCAAACCCATGATCGACTTTATGAGGGTCGTCTTACCGGCACCATTCGGCCCGACAATCGCCATCAGCACTCCGGCGGGGACTTCCAGATCGATATCCCACAAGACCGGTTTGTCTCGATAAGCGACTGTCAAATCTTCGACTTTAATCGCGAGATTACTGTCGGTCACACAATACTCTCAATCTATCGACTACGGGGTTGCGGTTCCTTGCCCGCAGACAGAGCATTTGCGATGGTCTCTACATTGTAAGTTACCATACCAATGTAAGTCCCCTCAAATGTCCCCGGGTTACCCATAGCATCTGAGAACAGCTTTCCACCAATCTTCACCTTGAAACCTTTGGCGGCTACTGCAGCCTGCACAGCTTCGATGCTCTTCGGAGATACCGATGATTCCACGAAAATGGCCGGTATTTTGTGATCCATTATGAATTGGGCCAGATTTTGTACATCCGCCGTCCCGGCTTCGGAAGCGGTGCTTATACCCTGCAATCCTCTGACTTCAAACCCGTATGCCCGCCCGAAATAACTGAATGCGTCGTGAGCTGTAATCAGAACCCGCTGCCTTTCCGGAACAGACTTTGTAAGCTTGTATACATAATCATGAAGTTCGGAGAGCTCAGTCAGATAACCCTCGGTATTGTTATCGAACATCACGGCAGCCCCGCGATCATATTCGATCAGGATGTCTCTGACCAGTTCAACCGCCATCATCCAGACCCTCACATCAAACCAGACATGTGGATCAAATGCGCCCTCAAACTGAGGCGATTCCAGAAGATGTGATTCCATGATTCTATCGGTCACAGCCACGGCCCTGACTTCGCCGCTCATCCTCTCAAACACCTCTGACATAGCGCCTTCAAGATGGAGGCCGTTGTAGAATATCACGTCAGCATTCGCCATCTTGCCAACATCACCGGCGCTTGCCTTATATGTATGCGGATCGACGCCCGGACCCATCAGCGCCGTAACATTCACGGCATCTCCGCCTATATTCTTGACAATATCAGCGATCATTCCTGTCGTCGTGACCACTTCTATTTTCTTCTTCTCTACCTTCTCACTCTTCTTCTCTTCTTCCTTCTTGCCACAGCCTATCAGTGATGTCAGAATCAGGATAGTCATCAAAATACCGAGCTTTTTCATCATATCGTCCTTTCCCGTGCACGATTCGTTGTGGATTCTCTTATACGGAGAATAATGCTAATATCCTTTGCGAAAGTCCACCAATTCTTTGTCAACAATCGAGATTCCTCGCGTGAACAGTGCCAATCGCCATAGTTCTCAGATCAGTAACACTGGAAACAGCCATGAGTTTAGAAATTTCAATCCGATGGAGACGGCTGGTCAGGCCCTCCTGAACTTGAGCAGATTCGCGCCGACAGACACGATCAAGTACAAGGCGCCTGCCAGCAATATGACCGTGGCTCCGGATGGAAGATCAGGGCCGTAGCTGATCGCCAGACCCGATGTCGTCAGAGTCATGCTCAGCAGGGTGGCTGCAATCATCGACTGCCAGAGGCTGCGAGTGAAATAACCTGCGATTGCAACCGGCAGTGTCATCAGTGCTATGACCATCACAATTCCGACAACCGTAACAAGCACCACCACGGTCAGAGCGGTGATACACAACAGCAGGAGATAATAGAACTCTACATTGATACCGCGAACGCGCGCGAACTCCTCATCGAAGCAAACCGCCTGGAATCGACTGTAAAACGCGATGCCTATCGCTATGACTACGATATCGAGCCCGGCCACCAGCCACAGGTCGGCCGTCGACACCATCAGGATATTCCCAAACAAATAGCTCATCAGGTCCTGATTGTATCCAGGTGTTTTCGCAATCAAAACTATACCGACAGCCATACCGATTGCCCAGATCGCACCGATCACAGTGTCTTCTCTCTCGCGCGCCTTGAGGCTGACCCATCCGATTATCAGTGCTGCCAGAAGTGCAGCGGCAACAGCTCCATACAGCGGATCCAGAAACTGCCACTTGTGGACAACAATCATATAGTGGGCCAGTCCGATCCCTCCCAGCACAGAATGAGAGATTCCTCCGGCGATGTATGAAATCCGTCTGGCGACCACATAAGTTCCAATTACTCCGCAGGCAATACTCGCGAGTATTCCTACCAGCAGAGCATTCTGCATGAAACTGAAGTTCAAGACTGCATCGAAGAACTGGGCCATGTTAATCTTCATCCCTGAGATGGCGATCATGGAGGACCATTTTTATGTCCTGACCATACATTTGGCTAAACACATTCCCATCGATTGCCGCAGTAGCATGCGCCGCAACCGTGCGATTGACGCAAACGACCTTTTCGACGAACTTGGAGACGAATGCAAGATCATGAGAAACCATCACAACGGTGATCTTGCTACTGAGCTTACGCAATATTTCATAAAGCTCCTGCTCCATCAGAAGATCAAGATTCACCATTGGTTCGTCGAGTAGAAGCAGATCGGGATCGCAGGCAAGCGCGCGCGCAATCAGAACGCGACGCCTCTGACCGCCGGAGAGTGATGCAAACGGGCGATCTATCTGTTCGACCATGCCAACATCGGAAAGCGCTGTGGCGGCAGTCTCGAGGTTGCACTTTCCGGATCGTCCGAATCTGCCACCGTTGCCGATACAACCCATCAGCACAACATCTCTGACATTGATCGGGAATTTTGGATCGAGTTGAGTGTCCTGAGGCATGTAGCCAATTCGTCTGCGCTCCTCGCGAGGAGATCGTCCGAAGACCCTGATTCTGCCCTCGGTCGGCTTAAGTAAGCCGAGAATCAGCTTGAGAAGAGTCGTCTTGCCGCCGCCATTCGGTCCAACTACCGATGTAAACTCCCCTTCCATAAGAGAAATGTTTACATCCTCAAGTACCGCAGGGCCACCGTAGGAGAAACCTACCCCTTCAATCTCAACAATCGCCTTCTTGCTTTCTGCATTCATATCAATTGACTCGCTCTATATGGGCTTGTTGAATAACCCCGGAGATCGTCACTGCGAGCAAAGCGTGGCAATCTCTGTGTGCTTTAAGTGTGCAAGCAGAGGCTGTGCCTCTGCGTTCTTCCATGCGATATTCACAGGAGCACAGCTCCTGTGTGCACTTTGATGCGACATAGAGATCGCCACGTCACTTCGTTCCTCGCGATGACGAATTTTGCATTGCATACGGCTTTTTCAACAGGCTCTATATACACTTACAGTTGCATCTGCCACCGGATCATCTCCCGCTCAGCGATTTCGCAATTATCATTGCCATCTTGATCATATTCGCCGAATAATCCCTTGCCAGCGGATCGAGTGTGACGACTTTGGCACCAATAGCCTCTGCAACCGCACTCGCAGCCGCAGTCGAGAACTGTTGCTGGACAAAAATCACCGAAACGCCGTCGGTTTCGGCGCGCTCGACAAGCTTCGCCAACTCGCCCGCCCCTGGTTCCTTGCCATCCTGCTCGATAGCAATCTGTTTCAGGCCGTATGCTCTGGCGAAATGCCCGAATGCAGGATGAAACACAAACAACTCCCTTCCGCGCACCGACTCGAGTATCCTCGAAACCTCAGCATCAACCGAATCAAGTTCCTTCACGAATGCATCGTAATTCGCCTCAAGGAACTCTCTCTTATCGGGCATGGCTTCTACAAGCGCATCGCAGATGCTTCTTGACTGAATTTTGACTAACGATGGGTCAAGCCAGATGTGAGGATCGAGGTCGCCATGATCGTGAGGATCATCAAAATCATGGTAAGAGTGACTTCCAATCTGCGAACGCAACTCTTTCGGGGTGTTAGCCTGCGTTTCGACGATTCTCAAATGCGGCATCATCTCTGTAATCTTGCCAATCAGCGCCCGCTCGAACGGTAGTCCGACAGTGAACAGAATGTCCGATCTGGACAAGTGTACCATCTGCTTTGGAGTCGGTTCATATGTTTCAGGAGATTGACCGGGACCGACCAGGACATTCACTTCAACAGTCGCTCCACCGATCTTATCGACGAAATATGCCTGCGGAAGGATGCTCGTCACAACTCTGACAGCGCCATCGGATGGTTCATCCGCATAAGCTGCCGGCTCCACGATCAGAGCGCAGACCGTTAGAATCACCAAAACTATCAAGCTGGTTACTATCGCACGACTGAGCACTGAATTCATTCCATCGTTATCCATTCTGCCGTTTCCTGTTCTGTCTCGCACATACAATATGCATCTCATGGCAATCGCCGCACTCTTCTATTGAGTGATCCTGCTCAAGCTCCGTGAGATGCTGCTTTTGATGCGGTGTCAGGATTCCGGTCCCACCGCAAAGAGGGCACGTACTGTCCAAAGCGGCGAGGACTGCCGACCTGATGAACTCCGACCTGTTCGGAATCCCCTTCATAGCATCCAGTAGCGCCTCATCAGCCTTGAATGTCACAACCTCAGGTTTGCTCTTTTTGCTTGAGCTCACTCGCTGCTCCTGATCCATAAGAGTTGAATTATCGTCATCAACCCGAATATTACTTTGTAATACTCGCCAGTCAATAACAATTCTCCGACCAGTCGGGTTCCCGCCTTGACAATGGCAGGTGCCCCTAGTGGAGCGGTGGATTGATCTTCATAGTATATCTTTGGACTTGACATCTCAAAGGTATCGCCCTATTCTTAGATTGATTTTGCCAAAAACGGCAAGCTGTCTCTGTCGGCAGTCGGAACTTGCAGGGGATGTACACGAGCCACGTTCACATCTACTGATGGTGAAAGCTTTTGGTACGTTCACACTTAATGGAAACGACTACAGTTGTCCGAGGGGCATGTAGTCCAGCCGGACGTCATCCTTGGTCTTGGATTGGTCTGAGCTAAAGATGGGAGGCAAGGATGAAGATCAAGAAACGGGATGCACTGATCCTGTGGCGATCAGCCTGTGCCTTGATATTTGTGTTTTCCACTGCAGAATTATATGCGCAGGCCGACCATCCTAATTGTCTGATTTTAGGACACGCATTCGTCACTTTGGGGGATGGAAGTTCCAATCTGCTTCGGGGGCAGGAAATACTCCTGTTAGAGAGATCGACACAATATGATGTGGACGAAACAACGATGGAAGCAATACTACTCAAATACAAGTTGTTCTTGGACAGCATGTTGATCGAGGCAAACAGTGTCGTGGATTATTCAGCAGACCTGGCACTAGTGTCCCGTCAACATGATATTATTGGGCATGTCATTGACTTCCGAAATTGTTTGCGCTATATTTGTGCAAACAAGGAGGTGGTCGATGAAAAAGTACATCGTTCGATTATCGAAGGAGGAGCGTGATAGACTGAAAC
>JAHJOQ010000109.1 GCA_018820315.1 Candidatus Zixiibacteriota bacterium
AGAGACAGGTTGACGGATCAGCCGGACAGGCATCGTCGATAAGCATACCGGTCCAGGTGGCAGAACCGAGAGGATCCATCTTAACATCGACATCAACTGCCGACGCCACGTTAATCACGTAGTGAATGTCCTCACCACCGTCATAGCTGCCGAGACAGGTCTCCGATACGAAGTTCTGTCGTCCGCAGGTCGTCTGGCCTGCATCCAGGTAATCGAGATCACCCGGTAGATTAATCACGAGAGGATCATCGCAGTTATCACCAGGCTCAGGCGGTGGGCATTCAAGCAACGTGAAGCGGAACGAGAATGGAATTTCGATACCGTTACAGCTCCCATCACCCATAAATACCGGATAGTAGTAGGTCGCAGGACCTGTCAGGTAATCAAAGTGTGTAATCGGCTGCGAGCTTGCAGTACCGCAATCCACCCATTCGTTGCTCGTGTAGAGAATGTAATTCGGGCAGTCGTCGCACTGTGCGTAAACGACCACACCAAGACACTCAACATTGAGCGGGGTAGCTACGTCGCAGTAGTCCATGGTAGCATGGGCACATGCATACTCATCTTCGAAGTAATACCATACGGCATTCCAGTCGAGGACGCCGGGGCAGTCGATCGTGGCGCCAACTGTGGTGCCGTTGACTTCCATGCCACTGGTCATGAGCTCGGCACCGATGCACTCGTCGTTGCCTTCAGGAATCGGGCAAGGATCATCGACGCAGTTCTTGGTGCCATCCCACTGGCCACCCAATCCGGCGCATTCGCTCGGGGTGACATCGTCGCATGACGGGCTGAACGGATCGCCGTAGCAGCAACGTCCAACCGGCGGCTCGCCGCAGGTCAGAGTAGCTACATAGTCGTTATCCGCGCCGCATGGATAGCCATCGTAAACCGAAGCGCTTACGAACAACCAGTGTGTTCCGGCGGTCAGATCCATATTGATAAGCTGGCTTGTGCAGGGATCACCCACCGCGTACGGATTGAGGGCTGTAATGCAGCCGCAATCCGGCGAACCCATCGGGCAGCCGTCAATGTAACCGACTACGAATGGGAATTCGGCTTCGCACTCGAATGTGATATTGGCATCAGCGGTGAGAACCAGCTCGAACCAATCGGTGTCACGCGTGGAGCCACTGGCCCAGACCGTTCCACAGATTGTTTCGCCACATGCAATCGGCTCCCAGGTCGGGGTGCCCATGTTGCAGCCACCGTTCATATCGGAACCGCATGGCTCGCTCTCAGCAACGCCTTCCGGCGGACAGTCTGCGCATGGGGTCTCAACCGGACACGGATCGTCGACACAGTTGAGGCCACCGGCAAATGTGCCACCATAGGTGTCCACACATTCGGCGTATTCAATTCCATCAACACAATTCGGGGCCATCGGATCGCCATAGCAGCAACGACCAGTACCGCCGCCTCCACAAGAGACAGTAGCAACATAGTCGTTCTCAGAGCCGCATGGCAGATCAAACCAGCCGTTGGAGCTGACGAAGAACCAGTAGTAGCCGGCAGCCGTCGCAGTGTACGTAACAGAAATTACGTCGTTGCAGGAACCGGTAGTGTACGGATCGAGCGATGCCGCACAGCCGCAGGACGGCGCTCCGTCAGGGCAACCGGCAATATATCCGATTACCACATCGAATTCGGCCTCGACCGTCCATGTGATCGGACCCGGAGCTCCGACATACACTTCGTACCAGTCTGTGTCACGGGTGCTAGTGTTCGCCCAGATGGTTCCGCAAACGGTCTCACCACAGGCAATCGGTTCCCAGGCCGGGGTCACCATGTTGCAGCCGCCGTTACCGTCGTCGCCGCAGGCTTCGCTTTCCATGGTGGCGCCAGTCGGGCATTCCACGATACACTCTTCGAATATGTACTCTTCGACGTGAAGAGCATAATCGCCGTAATCGCCACCGTAGCCATCGATCACGATGTAATAGGTGTTGCCACCAGTGACAGCCATGCCCTCAATAAGGGACCTGTATGTGCCACCTGAGCATCCATCATCATCGCAGTCATATGCTGCGGCTGCGCAATCGTTTTCATAGACAATGACCTTCGTGTCATAACCCGAGGCACAAAGATCAATCGTGATCTGCATGCTCGCGCCGGGTGTGAACGAATAGACCACGTCTGGAGAATCCGAATCGTATGGGCACGTGAATACGCCCACTTCTTCGTAATCATCGGCGTACCCAGCAGTCGTTCCCATATCGTCATACGGAAGAGCTCCGATGACCGTGGCGGAGGCGCAAACGTCTCCACCCTGGCGGATCTTGCTCGGATCGACTTCGTTTGTGGGACCGTTGTAGGCCGCTTTGTCGGGCCTATCGGCCAACACCGAATTTGGGCTGGGACCAGGATTGTATCCATCGGGAGCTATTGTCCCGATAGATGCATTCGGGTTTGAAGGCCAGGAACTACCAGGGCTGGCTACCTTTGTTTGGCTCAATTTGAATTCTAGATCTTCAGGATGAGGTACAACCTCACCGAAGGCAAGGGCAAAGAGCGCCACAATGAAAGCCATCGCTGTAGAAACTTGCAATACCTTCTTGGTTGTTGACATGAACTCTCCCTCCGTTGCAGGTAAGATTTGGTTACTCTACGATTTGATTTGGCAACAATACTTCCCCCACATGTATCGGCCTATCATGAAAAAGAGCTGAGTCTCCCTCCTTCCAGAACACTTATATGTGTGACTAAAGTTTTAAATGATGGTAAACTTTTTATAGCAAGACTTCTTATTCGGTAAGAAGCATAATTTGGCTATGGTCTTAAATTCGGATTCGACTGCAAACTTGTAATGCTTTGCGCTACAAAAAGTATACTAGGTTTGGCGTACCTTACAAACAAAATACATCCTGCTTGACCACATGTCAAGAGATATTTTGATTTCAGAAATCTTATCATATAACATCGGTAATATTGGTCGCAAATAAGAGGCGCTGCAACCGGTTGAGTTTCTTGCCTTTAGCATCCGCGAGTGTGCGTACTCCGTATGGGCCCACGTGAAGAGAGATCAAAAGTCGGCAGCTGCTCCCCACTCATGCTTGTCAGCCCGCAGTTTTGACCCGAAAACGCTTATTCGAGTCTGTCTGATCTGACATGTTATTCCCGGACGCAGCGACTTGGCAGAAGAGTATCCGGACATATCCGCGACTTCACATTAACGCGTATGTCTACTCGGCGAAGATTTCGATATTCACCTCACCCATTGCACGATGGTTCAGGAAGCTGATTGACCCGGTTCCTATTGAGACAACATATACTCAAATGATCCATCCCGACAGCTCAGCCAAAATTCAATAATAAGATGAACCGGAACGGTCTCGTTTGTTGTTACGATTTCGGCCTGGATAACTAACGCTGGACTTGACAAACCCGACTTAAACATTATATAGGTCGGTGCCTGAGGGGCAGAGTTCTGACAAGCTGAAAGGAGATAACATCATGATAGAATCGACCAAGGCTCAGAAGACGCCCACGGACAAGACTGGCTTCTCGAGTTTGACGGATACTGAAGTAATGAAATCTGAAAGCACATTTGGAGCCCATCATTATCGCAGACTGAAAACCGTCGTGCGGAGAGCAGAAGGTGCCTGGCTATACACTCAAGATGGCAAGAAAATTCTTGACTGCCTCGCGGCATACAGCGCGGCAAATCAGGGGCACAATCATCCGACAATCGTCGCTGCCCTGGTTGATGCTCTGCAGCAAAGATATGGATCAGTTGTCTCCAACGTCGTCTACACCGACCTCCTCGCTTCCTTTCTGGAGAAAGTAGCCACCATGCTTCCGAACCTCGCTCCAAGGTTTGGCGGTGAAGGCAACAAGGTACTTCCGAAGAACGGAGGAGTCGAGTCTGTTGAGACTGCTGTCAAACTTGCCCGCTATTATGGATTCCATGAGAAAGGGATACCTGACGGCAAGCAGGAGATAATCGTCTTCAAGAATAACTTCCACGGCAGAATGATAACTGTCATTTCATTTTCGACAAACGAGCATTACAAAAAAGGTTTTGGTCCGCTGACTCCCGGATTCAAAGCTGTGGATTTCGGTGATCTCGACGGAGTCGAATCCCTGATGAATGAGAACACTTGCGGAATCCTTGTTGAGCCGATGCAGGGTGAAGGCGGAATGTATCCGGCACCCCCCGGATTCCTTAAAGGACTTCGCGAACTCGCGGATAAGAATGACCTGCTATTGATTTTCGACGAAATTCAGGTCGGCCTCGGTCGAACCGGCAAGATGTTCTGCTTCGAACACGAGAATGTCATTCCGGACGCTATTGTCCTCGGCAAAGCGATTTCCGGCGGACTTGTCCCTGTATCTGTCATGGTCACAAGCGCAGAACTGATGGACATGGCGTTTTCACCCGGCTCCGATGGTTCCACATTCGGTGGCTATCCACTCGCCTGTGCCGCAGGCATCGCTGCTTTAGGTGTTATAGAGGATGAGAAACTTGCAGATCGCTCAGCCTCAATGGGCAAGATCCTGAAAAACAGAATCCTCGACATCGCCTCGCGTTCTTCGCATGTCAAAGAGGTTAGAGGCGAAGGGCTGTTCATCGGCATTGAGGTCAAGAACGGTAATGCCATGGAATTCTGCTCGAAACTTCTCGAAATGGATATGCTGGCCAACGACAGCCATCACCACACGATCCGAATCAGCCCACCACTTATCATCGGTGATAGCGAGATCGATTATATCTGCGAAAGACTCGAAAAAGTACTCGTGGACTAACAATAGCGATTACAAGAAGGCCCGTCCCCTAATGGATGGGCTTTTTCAATAATAGTGACATCCCCTCTACATTGATTTCTTGCAAGTTTCTGTACCGGACTGTGTCAGATACGTAATTAGCTGATTTCGCCGCTGATGCGAAATCGATGTTCGTTATCGTCACGATATGTAGGAAGAGGTGTGGATGACTAGTCTAACTCAGTGTTGGAAGTCGGTGATTGTAATCGCCGCAGTCGGTTTGATTCCTGCTGCGTTGATTGGCTGCAAGTCTAATTATATCGCCGGCCAATGGGCAAGTGATCCGATGTCAGTCGATGGTCAAATCGGCGACTGGGATGGAATTCCGATCACATACTTCGAAGACAAAGGCGCTGTGCTCGGAATGGCCAATGACTCCTCCAACCTCTTCATCTATCTGCGATTTCGAGATCCCATGTGGGCAAGATCGATCAAGATGACAGGATTGACGATCTGGCTCGATGCCAAAGGCAAGAAGAGTAAAGACCTCTCAATCCGATATGTAGGCGGAATCACAAAAGAAGAGATGACGGAGGCTATGGAGCCGAATTCAGATGCCATGACTCGAATGATGGACGAGGAACAGCGCAAGAAGATGGATGAGAAGTTGTCACAGCCAGATCAATTCACCCTTGTCGATGAATCACGCTGGTATCTGCCGAAAGATCTCGATTTTGAAGGACTCAACGGTCCGGCAGTAGCCTACGCATCGGAACAGGGCTTCTACAACTACGAATTCATGATTCCACTGCATGAATGCACCGATGGATTCTACGGCCTCGGTGTTCACCCCGGTCATGTATTGGGTATTGGGGCAGAATGGGGCGACATGGGAATGGGTCAGCGTCCATCCGGGATGCGTGGTGGAGACGGACCGTCCGGAGGAGGAATGCCTCCCGGGGGCGGTAGAGGCGGCGGACGTGGTGGTGGTCCTCCGGGTGACAAGCGCCCAGAGATGCCTGAAAAACAGGAAGTGTGGTTAAGAACAACACTCGCGGTGAATATGCAAGAATGAACGCTGCAGGCTTCGGGTGATTCCACAATCTGCTCGCGGCCGCTACATAGTAGCTGCTGCAACATAAAGCCGCACTCACCGTACGGATCAGTACGATCGGAGCGACCGTTTTCGTATTGCGGTTCGATGATGTTTGCTGTATCGTCAGGCGTGTAGCCCCGGCACTCAGTTGTCACACTGGAGAATAATCGGTTGAGAATTGCCATTCACGATCTTTTCAAGCAATACAAGGGTGGTAAGCAAGCCCTCAAAGATGTCAATCTCGACATAGGCAGCGGCATGTTCGGCCTGCTCGGTCCAAATGGCGCGGGCAAGACCACCCTGATGAGGATTCTTGTAACTCTGATGAAGCAGACTTCCGGAGAGGTTACGATAGACGGTCTCGATCTGCATAAGAACAGAAAACATATCAGGAAGATGCTAGGGTATCTCCCGCAGGATTTCAGCGTGTTTTCACGATTAAAAACGTGGGAATTCCTCGATTACTCGGCACGGCTCGCCGGGCTGCGTGGTCGCAAGCTGCGGCTCGAACAAGTCGACCGTGCGCTGGAGGAGGTCGGCCTTTTCGATGTTCGCGAGCGAAGAGCTACAAAACTGTCGGGAGGGATGAAAAGGCGCCTCGGTATTGCGCAAACGATGATCGGTGATCCGAAGATTATGATCGTAGATGAACCGACCGTCGGGCTCGATCCGGAAGAGCGACTTCGATTTCGCAACACGCTCGCTGACCTTTCGAGAAAGGATATGATTATTATTTTGTCGACTCATATTGTCGGAGATATTTCATCAACCTGCGGAGACATGGCCATTCTCAACGAAGGGGAGATAGTCTTCAACGGTTCTCCTCAATCTCTCATAGAATCGGCTGAAGGGAACGTATGGATGTGTAGCGCCACAGATGCAGAACTTGATGATTTGAAGAGGACTTATCCCGTTATCTCCACTGTACCTTCAGAGCAAGGTTGGGAAGTCAGGCTTGTCGGCAAGAAATTGGGCGGGCACAAAACCACTCTTGCAGCTCCCAATCTCGAGGACGCTTATATCTGTTTCATGCAGAGAATCGGTGGAGAAGAAAATGTCCTCGCAGAGTATGAGGCATGGTGACATGTTGATCGGAGAACGTACGTGATATCGCCATTTCTTATCTGGACAATCGCAGTCTATGAAGTCAAACTGCTTCTGCGTGACTGGTCGTTCCGGATATTCGTACTGATCGGTCTTTTCGTGGAAATCGTAATGAACATCGGTTTTGCGACGAAAGCGGGACAGGTACCATATCCATTTCACGCGCTCGCCGGATCACTTCCGATGATGAATCTCAAGCTGCTGAACGTGTATCAGGGGGCAATCGCCGCCTTTCTCGCATCTGATTTCATCAAGCGCGACCGCAAACACGATTCGACTCAAGTAGTCCACACTCGCTCGATGACCAATGCCGACTACATCATCGGCAAGTCAGCAGGAATTCTCGCTGTCTTTGCACTCCTGAATGCACTTGTCCTCCTCATCGGATTCGCATTCCATGTGATTTTCTCAGATACGCCGTTCGCCTGGCAACCTTACGTCTATTATGCGCTGCTGCTGAACCTCCCAACACTGATCTTCATGATTGGAATCTCATCACTGCTGATGAATCTGATTCGGAGTCAGGCGGTCGTGTTCGTGATCCTGCTCGGTTTCGAAGTGGCATCTCTCATCTATCTCGGACGGCACATGTTCTTCGTTTTCGACATCTTTGCATTCTACCTGCCGGTCATGTACAGTGATTTTGTCGGACTGGGTAATGCAGACAGCCTGCTCGCCATACGGGGAGCATATTTCCTGCTCGGTCTCGCTCTAATCGGGCTGTCAATCCTTTTCATGAAGAGGTTGCGTCAGTCGAATCTGGTCAACATTATTGTTGGAACAGTCTCCCTCGCGGCCTTCGTGGCTGCAAGTGTGCTCGGATACAACTACATGAATGACAATCTCGAAAATAGAGATTTTCGAACACTGCTCAAAGAGACAAGTTGCACTGTTACTGACATCCCGATTGCAACCACCATCGACTGCTCGATTAAGCTCGACCATAATGGGAGAATGATTAACGCTGTAGCCGATCTGGTTGTCGTCAATCACACCGGAAGCGATCTTGACTCTCTTCTCATCGTGCTGAATCCCGGATTGACCGTCACTTCGGTGGCGTCGGCATCAAATCCATGCAACTTCCGCAGAAACGAGCATTTGCTGTGGATCAAATCGAGCAGACCGCTGATTCCGGGAGCCAATGACACGATTTCGATCACGTATTCCGGGTCTATTGACGAGCGCATCTGCTACCTTGATCTCGATGAAGAGCGAATCGAGGGCATATTCTCCTGGTTTCTCTTCTCCGTGCCGAAACGGTATGCTTTCATCGAAAATGACTTCGTTCTTCTAACTCCGGAGACAATCTGGTATCCTGTAACAGGTTTGACTGACGGACTTAGCTATCCGAAATCAGCAACGCGTGACTTTGTGAACTTCGAGCTGGATGTCCGTGTCAGGCATGACTTGACCGCAATT
Source organism: Candidatus Zixiibacteriota bacterium (assembly GCA_018820315.1). Classification (NCBI taxonomy): domain Bacteria; kingdom Pseudomonadati; phylum Candidatus Zixiibacteriota; species Candidatus Zixiibacteriota bacterium. The sequence continues at coordinate 8,324 of JAHJOQ010000109.1, forward strand.
TCTCAGGGAAGAACAACTATTGACACGACTACATCAGACCGCAGTTTCTCATTTAGGCCGGATGTTCCGTTGCAACAGGTATCATTGGCTGTGGGCAGATATGAGTCGCTCTCTATCGAAGTCGACAGTACGGTATATGCCCTGCACATACTCCCGGGACATAGATACTTCGACAAATATTTCGATCAGATAGTTGACTCCCTCCCCTACCTCATACGTGAAATGAGAAACGACTACGAATTGCAGATTGGACTCGATTACCCATATAATCGGCTCGATCTTGTCGAAGTTCCGACGCAGTTTTACTGCTATGATCGCCTCTGGACATTCTCGAAGGAAACCGTCCAGCCACAGATCGTGCTCCTCCCTGAATTGGGAACGATATGCGCAGGGACAGATTTTGTCCGTATGCAGCACATGGGAACTCGCCGTCAGGAGCGCGCGAATCTGGCTGAGTCGCCCGAGGAGATTCAAGCACAGTACTTTACCGGTTTCGTTCGAACTGATTTGCTCGGTATCGAGAGCGATCCGAGAGATTTTCTTCAGGAGAACGGGATAGAGCCTCGCTATCACATCCTGCCGAATTTCATATCGCACTCTATAGGTCTGGTATCTCAGAGATGGCCGGCGATAAACTACGCCCTCGAATCGTACATTTTCAATCGGGCCACCCCGCCCCAGGATACCCGCTGGCGGTCCTGGAGCGGACTGACCAGTGCGGAAAAGGCAAATGTCGTTCTGAGAGAGAATTCTCTTGCTGATGTAATCACCGGAGATTTCGACACTGACATCACATCTACAGTGATGAAGGAGAAAGGCCGGTATCTGTTCGCTCTGCTTGAAGCCGACGTGGGAAGCGAGAATTTCACGACGATTCTAAGCGACTTCATAAGAGACCACCGGTTCACAAATGCGCTGACCGACAGCTTCATAGCATCAATCGAAGATTTCTCGACGATCAATGTGCCGAATCTCATCCAGTCGTGGTACAGCGACACACTCCTACCCGGCTACATCATAAGGGATGTTGAGAGCTACAAAGTCTACGATCGCGAGAGGACCCGTGTGCAGACCAAGTTGTCGATATCCAACCCTCAGGCTGTAGATGGACTCGTCACTCTCGGCTTTCGCCTCGGCAATCGCAGACAATCGCTGGTTCCCTGGTGGCGCAGAGGATCACAGAAGTACGATGCTGAAAGATCTGTGGTCATTCCCTCCAACAGTCGGAAGGAGATCGGAATCGTCCTTGATGAGCCGCCATCGGAGATGGTGATAGAGACCTATGTGTCACTGAACCTCCCATCGATCATCCAAGTGCATTTCGGTGACAGGCAACTTGACAAGAACGCTGAGCCGTTCGACGGGGAGATACTGACAAGTCTTGAGACGGCTCCTCAATCGGATGCCGGTGAGATGGTAGTCGACAACGAGGACCCCGGTTTCATGGTGCTGACTCTCGCTGAAATGAACCGCTTCAGAAACTTCCTGCTGACCACATTTGCGTCTGCTGACGTTGAGGCAGAAGAGTACGAAGGCATACGTTTCTGGGACCTTCCAAGAAGCTGGGCAGCAACCACTGACAGCCGGTTCTATGGCGAATTCGTCCACTCAGGTGTTTACAAGAGAACCGGGGATGGCGGCTTCAGGGTGTCGTGGAGCGCGAATATTGAAGAAGAAGGAACATACGACGTTTATTTCCATAATCCCAATCTGGAAATGCCTCGCTGGGGCAGACGCGGTCGAGGACGTGTTGATAAAGGCGAGGAAACGTTCTTTGTGTATCATGAGGATGGTGTTGACAAGATTGTCGCCGATCTGAATGCTTCCGAGGAGGGCTGGAATCTGCTGGGGACTTTTCATTTGCAGGTTGGAGAGAACAGCGTAGAATTGACAGATCGAGGCGATATGAACTTCGTGACTGCCGACGCGGTGAAATGGGTCAGGCGGTAAGCGTGATGAATCAGAATCTATTCATTATATAAGGAAGATTAAAAGTATGTGTGCATATCACAAGACGTCACGTGCAAGGTATCCAGCAATCATCCTCCCGGCAATGCTGATCGCACTAACAGCTTTGCTGTTGCTGCCTTCGACAGGTTTCTCCGAAGCGCTCACATTGCAGGATGCACTGCAGATTGCTCTGGAGAACAGCCCCTCTATTCGGCAGGCACGAAACAGCCTGGAGAGTGCGGAAGCTAGTCTGAATGCCGAAGAAGCATCGCTGAAATCGCAATTCAGATTCGATCTGACGCCTTTTAGCCTGGTGAAAGATAGAACAGTTGATGCATTCACTCAGGAATGGTACACGGCTGAGACTCAAAGCTCCGCAGCGAGATTCAGCGTGAATCAACGCCTGAAATGGACAGACGCTAGTTTGACGTTAGCCAATAATTTCGACTGGTCGAAAACTTCGAGCGAACGGGAAAACATCGGCAAGTTCACTCGAACGACATACAGAAACAGCCTCAGTTTTGGCCTCAGCCAACCGTTGTTCACCTATAATCGCACCAGGCACACACTCAGATCGCTGGAGCTGAGCTATGAAAATTCGAGAATAAACTACGCA
>JAHJOQ010000110.1 GCA_018820315.1 Candidatus Zixiibacteriota bacterium
GAAATAAAGGAAGCTGCATAACTGGAGAACTTGAGGATACTATCAAAACAATCATCCACAACTCTTGACAATATCTCGAGACAATCGTTCACCTGCACTACCTGAAAGCGTTCACAGATAATGATTAAGGCACTGTTAGAGTGGCTCCGTCCCCTCGTTTAGGATCTTCAAGTACTTTTTGTACGTAAATAGCTTGTTTCGCCTATTACCAGTGATCTCTTGAGCAATCCCCAGCGATTCGAGTCTTCGCAGAGCAGTACCCACGGTCGGAATACTCAGCCCAGACATCTTGGCAACTCTCGGAATGGAGGCAATCGGCCTTTGCTGAAGCATGTCGTGCACACGATATGCAGAATTCGCGGATTGTCCCAATGTTCCAATCTCCTTCTTGTCTTCTTCAAACAGCCTATTGAGCGAATTGGCTGTCTCGACCGCTTGGGTTGCAGTCTCGCGGACGCCCGTGATGAAGAACTCCACCCACTCTTCCCAGTCTCCGTGCATACGAGTTTTCTGAAGCAGCTCGTAGTATCTCTCCCTGTTTGTCTTGAAGAATAGACTCAGATAAAGCATGGGCTCCTTGAGAGTCCCATCTTCACAAAAAAGCAGGGTTATCAGAAGCCTTCCCAATCTGCCATTCCCATCAAGAAATGGATGAATTGTCTCAAACTGGGGATGGACGAGAGCTGCCTTAAGTAAAGCAGTGGTTTTCATTGGCTTATTGTGAAGAAACTTCTCAAGATCACCCATACAGCCAATGATATTCTCGGGAGGAGGAGGCACAAATACTGCATTGCCCGGTCTCGTACCCCCAATCCAATTCTGGGTGCGCCTGAACTGTCCCGGATCTTTGTCCTCACCTCGGCCCTTGCTCAGTAGAATCTCATGAATTTCGCGTAGCAGTCTGAGAGATAATGGAAATCCATCTCTTAATCTGGCGAGTCCGTGGTTGATCGCTGCCACGTAGTTTGATACTTCCTGAGTGTCAACCATGGGGACACCCGGCACCTCCTCATCTTCAAAGAGTAGCAGATCAGAAAGAGAAGACTGGGTCCCTTCTATTTGAGAAGACAGCACCGCCTCCTTCCTTACGTACATATATAGAAAGAGTGATGTATCTGGGAGAAGCGTTGAAACGGCATCTAATCTACCAAGCGCCACGAGTGCTCGATAGATTTTTTCATCCATGTTATCATCTATGACTAATGGCGGATTCGGCGGCAGCGGGTCGGGAATGAATGCCTTACAGGTTTCTCCACCAACAACTGATGTTGTTACATATCTTCCTGTGATTCCTCTTCTCACTATTTTGGGTTCCTACGTCTACTCAAGGTTCTTCGTGCCAAAGCTATTTAAAACATTTTACTTTGGCGTTTCTTTATTTAAAATTTGACTTTATTTTTAAATAAGCAATAGAAAAAGCCAAGTAAAGATATTTTATTACGAATTTCTCTTAATTAAAAATACGGGTATTTTTTAAATAATGGGATTTCTGCAGATTGGCCAGTGACACTTAACGCATTATTTAATAACGCCTTAAGTCCTAAGTCGAGATCCTTGCGAACCCGCCTCCTCCACAGTCAATTCAGAAGTCCGCCGCAGATTCTACTTACATACATGACGCGCACGGCACAGGGCCGCCGCTGAATATGTACGTTACCAGATAAACAGCGTCATCGATATCTATCGCGCCCGAGCAATCAGCGTCACCCTGTGCGAGAGGATTTGGTGCCGGGCCGCCGGAGAATATGTACGCAATCAAAAACACCACATCATCGATGTCAGGACTTCCGCTGCCATCTGCATCGCCACAGACGTAGACAACCAAGCTGACATCTGCGCTGTCTGATGATACACCATCCGACACATTCACTCTAAACGAAGATGTATCAGCATAATCCGGAGCCTGGCCGACGATGGAGTCGTTTGATACCGACATCCAGCCCGGATATAGGCTGTATGTGATTGTATGCTCCGTGTCATCAGGATCGCTTATCTCCGGATAGTATCCGAATTGGCCGAGCGCAAGGCAGAGCAACGTATCGGGCTCGATGATCGATGGCGGGAAATTGTAGTCTGCTACCGTGATCGTGACGAGTTCTGTGTCAGCAAGTGAGCCATCCGAAGCGATGAACCTTACGTTGTAATCGCCCGCCTGATCGTAGTCAGGACTGAAATCGAACGAACCAGTGCCGTTGCCGTTATCCTCGAACACCGCGTTGAGAGGAACATCCTCGGCATCCAGCGATGGAGTTGTGCCGTCCGGGTCGCTTGCAGATATGGTGAAATTCAGGTTCTCGCCCTCCATGACCTCCCTCGGGCCGATTTCGGCGAGAAGCGGCGGCTGATTCGCCCCTGTGATCGCATAGCTGTGTGCCCATGGCTCGCCTATGAATGGGTGGGTTTCGACCCTGCCGGACAAATCGGCGGCCTTTATGAAATAATCCACCACAGAGCCCGGACCCTGCGCCGGGATGTATCCGGTATAGGAATATGGTTCGATGGCTGCCGTCAGCGGCGCGTATGTATACGGCCCACCGTTCACGCTGTAGTAGATCTTGAGAGAGTCTTCGATAAGATCGTAACCGGAGCAGGCTTCAATGTGGACGGTCACCAGCCTGTTCGCACCGGTGTCGCCGATATCATGCAACGGGACATGATCAATAAAAAGTACGTGCCTGTCAGGCACAGCCATTGTGCGGCAATGAATAGCGTCATCATCATAAAAAGAACCGGAGAAACCGAGGATTTCATATCCCGGCATCGCGTCCGCATAAACCTGCAGTGCGGCGTTATCATACGTCGGCGAATTGATGATCGGCACGAAGACCTTATTGTTCAAGATCAGCGAATTTGTGTATGCCGACGGATAGGGGCAGTAGACTCTGACGATGGTGTACGGTTCCCCCCATGGGCTCATCTGCTCGGAGAGCCACTGCGCTCTGGCATCGAGCAGAACATGGCTTGGATCACCGGTGGGCATGTCCTCGACAAGAATCGTGGTAGGATTGAGGAATTTCGCCCAGCAGTCTATGTGATGAATCCCTCCGGATTGAACGTACTCCATTACGGTGTATTGATTGCCGAGATAAGCGAGCATGATCGAGTCAATCTCACGGTGTGTCTTACCGGTGTTTTCGTCCCATACAAGACGGGATGACATAGACATGCCCAACCCATCGGACATATGATTTCCGCCTGTGTGTTTGAGGTCCATGCCGTAAACTGCCATGCCCCAATCCGACCCGATTATTTGTGGAATCACATCATCGAGGGGTCTCGGCCTGTTGTATTGGTGATCGACAATCTCCATCGTCTGATCACGGAAGATGAACCATGGGCCATAGTCACGGGTCCAGATAGAATTCGTCGGGGCCATGATGAAGTCGACGCTATCCATATTCACGCCGCCTGACGTATACGAACTGATCGCCTGATTCTTGTAATAGTCGCTCGACACGATTGTCCAGACAACCGCTGTTTCGGAGAGTGCTGCCACAAGTGACACTGTGATTCCAAGCGGCCATCGGATGATAACACCTTCCGACCGTTCCCATTCGGCGCAATTACGAAGTTTTCCCACGGGCGGGGCTGTAATCTGATGATTGATACCGATTTCATGCAGCCGAGTCATTTCCTCCTCTGTGAATCCAATCGGAAGAAAATCTTCCTGCTGCTCCTCGGCAATTGCCACCGAAGTGACTATGACGGAAATGATGATAAAAGCTGTTAGGAATCTGTAGAGTGTGCTCATGATACCACCAAGATGTTAGAACAAAGTGTGCTCTTTGTGAAGTTATGAAGTCGAAGTAACTCTATATCTGCTTCAAATTTCAATATAATCCAAACAGCATATTTGGCAAGATATATCCTGTTTTGTGGACTTTCAAAGTCTTGGATTGAGTTGCATACGGTAGGTTGAAACTGACCTGCCTCCCTGACTAAGAAAGGCAGGTTCCGGGGAAACCTGCTCTACGGGTTATCGCACTACGAACTTAATCTCGCTCGACCGGCCTTCGTCGTCTGTGCAGACCACGCTGTGTTTGCCCGGTTCCGGATTTATAAAAACTCTCTGCATCGGAGTACCTGAGTAGACTAGTTCACGATCGACAAACCAGAATATCTTGCGTGTACGGTTGGATACCGAAGCATCGAGAAGGATATTCTGGTAACTAAGATCGACGCCGGTACGAATCTTGTACTCTGCCTCCGCCATCGGCGAGAGAATGATCGGTGCATCACCTGCGACAACCACCGGGCACTGTGGATAATGCTCCGGAATCTTCTCGACAGCGTGGCCAGTGCGCTCAAGCCAGATAGCAACATCCGCAGGCCATTGCTCGACAATCCGCTCTTCACAATCGCGATCAGCGCGGCAGTGAGAGCAAAGACGGACATTCTCTTTCTTGTCGACCAGTATCTTCTCGTGAATATTGCATTTGCGAAAAGGCGACACTCCGGGGATATACATCTCCGTGCAGGCACTCACGCAATTCTCCGACATCGGCATCCCGCTGACCGAACAGACCTGTCGACGTTCGACACCTCTCGGCTCGACAAACCAGCCACCATCATCGTATTCGTGAAGTGCAGTGAATATCGAAAAGAGAATCGGTGCGGCGGATTCTGCGCCGACTAACTCCGGTACACCTTTGCCGTCGAAATTGCCGACCCAAACTCCGACAGTGAAACGCGGTGTGTATCCGATACTCCAAGCGTCCCGTCGCCCATACGAAGTGCCGGTTTTCCAGGCGACCTTCGGCATGTCGACAGACCAATCCCAGACTGATGGCAGCTCGGGACGTCTCAATTGTGATAAAATCTCAGAGATTATGAAGCTCGCTTCAGAGCTTATCAGTCTCTCGCCTGCAACCGGCGTCTCTGATCTAAGAAATCGATATCGGGCAAATTTCCCGCCGCGCGCCATGCCTGAATAAAGATTCGTCAGCTCCAGCAGAGACACCTCGCACCCGCCGAGAGTTATCGACAGTCCATAGTATTCTCGCTCCCTGGTCAACGATGTGACTCCCGCCGCTCGAAGAAACTCGTAGATACCATCATGTCTGAGATCCGCTGTGAGTCTGACTGCAGGCACATTGAGCGATCTAACGAGCGCATCGGTGACCGTGACGCAACCGTTGTAAACTCCATCGTAGTTCTCGGGCGAGTATCCGGCATAGTTGATCGGCACATCGTAGAGAAGCCCCCTTGGGGAAATCAGTCCGCGGTCGAGCCCCAGCGCATAGACGAAAGGCTTCAGGGCAGAACCGGGTGATCTGAGTGCAGTTGCGCCGTTCACTTGCCCCTGCGCCTCATCATCGGTAAAATCTCCGGAGCCGACGAGCGCTAGCACATCGCTTGTATGATTGTCAATGATGACTACCGATCCATTCGTTATGCCGACTGCTTCCAATGGTTCGAGATTCATGCTCAGAACGCGCTCCGCCAGATTCTGAATCTTTCCATCAATCGTGCTTTCGATGCGGTCCATTTGTGGATAGCTGGCGACAAGCATGTTAGATAGATGCGGAATCTCAAATGGCATTTGGTAGCGCCTGTCGGGGATATCTTCCGAAAGAGCTTCCGCGAGCCGGGTTTCAGTGATCAGCTTCTGTGATCCGAGTATGCCGAGGACTTTCTTTCGTGCGATCGCAGCATTCTCCGGATTCAGGTCCGGGCGCAGATTATTGGGTGAATTCGGGATTGCAGCGAGAATTGCTGCCTCTCCAAGACTGAGCTGATTCGGCAATTTGTTGAAATAGGCCATCGATGCCGCACCGACGCCTACAATATTGCCACCGTACGGCGCGAGATTGAGATAGCAGGCAAGGATTTCATCTTTGGAATAGTGCAACTCAAGCTGAAACGAGCGTAAGACCTCGATCACCTTGCCGGCAATCGTCCGCTCTTTCGGTTCGATCATCCGGGCAACCTGCATCGTGATAGTCGATCCTCCCTGCACGAATCTCCCGGCTCGCAGATCGACATATGCCGCACGAATTATCGATGCCGGATTGACGCCGGGATGCCAGTAGAAATGCTTGTCTTCGTAGGTGAGCGCAGCTTCGGTAAGGGTCGGGGACATCTCCTGCAATCCTACCGGTATCCTCCACATGCCATCGGGAGCAAGAAACACTCGCATGACCTCGCCGTTGCGATCGAGCACAACTGTCGATGCCTGCGGGTAGAGCTTATCAGTCGGCAGCGGGAATATCCAGTTGAGTATCAGACACACGAAGACCGGTATCAGCACAACTGCTGCGATCCTCGCCATTATTCTATTTCTCACGTTAGCTGTCATTTTCAAAACCGCCACTCTCAATGCTCAACCACTTTGATCTTTCCGCTCGATGCCACCGACGCCTTCATTGGTGCATACATCGCCTCTGCTCTAACCGGGGGCAGAATGAATTCTCCCTGAGTGACGGCCCGCAAACCGTAATAGAATACCTCTTTGCGATTGTGACGGAAATCTCCGTATATGATCAGCCTGTCATCGCGAATGTCCATATACATCGGATTATATGCCTTATCGCCGATCCATCGTATGCCTCTGCGCGATTGCAGTCGCGGATTTTCGATTTCGAATCCCGCCGGAAGTAGATCAACTATCGCAACATTGCTGAGTGGCTCTGTCGGCGCGAGCACTGTTATCTCAGCGACAATCATATCGCCTTGTCTGAATCTATCGTATGCCATCTCATTGCCATTCTCATCGAGGTACCTTCTCCTGACAATCAAATCATTGTCGTATTCGTCAATGTGAAGCGTCGATGGAAGACCGTCAGCCCTCCAGAAATAATAGCAAGTCCCCTCGCCTGTAATTCGGATTGAGACTTCCTTCCCCGCCCACTCTTTGGAATCGAACCGGACATTCTCTACGCCAAAATCACCGAGTTTCTTCCCGTCGACTATGATGGTTCCGGTGTAGTGTGCCTCGGTCTGTTTACTCATGATCTTCCCAAGCGCGAGAAATGCGAACGCATTGTCCTGGGTTGAATGCCACCGGCCGTTCTTAGATGCTGCCTCAGTCAGGTTAGCAACCAATCTCGCAATCAAGGGACTGTTCGCATCAACCTCTGCGAGCACATCAAGCATGATCGCCTGAGCCCGAATCGGCGAATTGAAGTTGTCGCCGGTTTCGCGATTCGAATCATCGGTTGGAAGAGTTGCTGTCTTTGGAAGAAGCGACACAGCGCTGTTTCTATCGCCCGACAGTGCAAACGCGCCGGCAAGCTGGTATCTCGAATACTCAGAGAGCATGTCAAGCGCATTATCCTTGATGAAGTGCATCGTATTGCGATTCGGTTCACCTGCCAGAGCAAGCACATAGCAAGCATACGCTACAGTCTGGAAGCTGTACCTCTCTGACATGCTGTAGTCCTTCGCCGATCTCTTCAGAGCGCTGATCATACGATTGTATGTTCGACCAGAGACAGTGTAGCCTGCGCGGCGAGCCTCCACTAGAAAGTGCGAGGCGTAAATCGAACTCCAGTTGTTTAGATACCCCCCCTGCGGCCAGTAGGAAAATGCGCCGGATGACTGCTGCATATTCTCCAGCCTGGCGATGCCTTCCTCAAGGAAATAGGTGGCACTGTTGACCTTGAAAAGATCCGGCTCCGCCAGTTTTGCGATATCCTCGAAATAGAGGAGCGGGAACAGCCTGGAAGTAGTCTGCTCAACGCATCCGTGCGGATACTGCAGCAGATACTGCAGACTTCGAGTGAACCTGACCGCCGGAAATGCGGCAATACTCAGAGAGAAGTCGGTAGTTCCCGGAACCCAATCAACCGGGAATGTAAATTCGACCGGCTTGCCTTCAGACAGCGAACCTGCTCCTGACAAAGTCGTAAATGGAACTGGCGGACGCAGTGGTACATCCACCGAATAGCTGCTTCTCTCGCCTCCGCCACTCGCTTCGATCCCAAATGAAACCTTCCCGGTCTTTTCTTCAGCCTTCATTGCAAAAAGCACGAATCCTTCGGAGTCATTAGCGATAGTCACTGACTGACTTTGCTCGCCCAGACACACAACAGGTCCGTCGACATCGATCTTGATTTCGAACGTAGCTTTCTCTCCGGTTCCGTTATAGACGCTCACGGGCACATTGAAACTGTCTCCTGAGCCTATGAAGCGCGGGAATGTCGGCGTGAGCACAATCGGCTCCCGCACAAACATTTCTCGCTCGGCATTTCCGAATTTGTTGCCTGCGGCTGCAACAGCCATCAATCTGAGCGTCCCGTTGAACTGCGGGATATCGAATGAGACTTTGCCGAAACCTCGATTATCAATCTTGACCAGCCCTGACCAAAATGCAACCGGCTTGACTCTGGTCACAGAGATCGGCGTAAGGTGCCGTTTTCTGGCAGCTTCGACATCACCGGAAGTAGCCGAAAGAGACGACTCTATTTCGGGCAATATCATACCGTAGATATCATAAGTGTCGATCATCAGGCGTTTCTTGCCGTAAAAGAATGCCTGAGGATCGGGAGTCTGAAAATCGGTCAACTGGCAGATACCCTCATCGACAGCGGCGATTGTGATATAGGGCGTTTGGCCGCTCTGACCCGTTACACGGAACTCTACGGGTAGAGTGGTTTTGGGTCTGATCTCATGAGGAACATCAAGTTCGACAGTCAGCCATCTGCTTTCGGTATTGACCACAAGTGGCACCACTCCAAATGCCCGCACCGGAGTATCTCTGTCGAGTGATTTTGTTGATCTGATCAGATGAGCGGAGACATAGACATTCGGCAGGAAGTCCTCCTCGACGGGTACGGTGATTGTCGCTGTGTTCTCTTCGAGCGTAATCACCCGCTGGCTCAACAGACGGTCTTTTTCTACAGTAACGAGGAGCTTACCGGCAAATGGTGCACGTATCTGCACTTGAGCCTTATCACCCGGCAGGTATGTCTCCTTATCCAGATCAATCTCGATTCGATCAGGATTATCCATCGCCCACGGGGCATATCCCCAGCCGGAAGCATAGAAGTACAGCGATGCCGATGCACCCGACTCGATATCGCGCACGACAACGAGATACCTTCCGTAATCACCCGGCGTTACCGAGAACGAACCAGTTCCATCGCCAGACTCGACTGTGAAGCTCTCGATTAGGTTTTTAACTCTCTCGGATTCATATCTATATCCGCCCCGTGAACTGACGCGCTTCAGCACCGACTGCCAGTAAACCCTGTAGAACCTGACTTCCGCCTTCCGACCTTCGACCAGATTGCCCTCAGTATCCAATATTGCGAATTCGTGCTGAGTCTGAGCGTTCGGTTGAGCATAGCCCTCCTCGGTTCTCCTGATACCGACATAGGTCACGTGAGGATGTATTATGACACCGCGATAAGCGGAAACTCCGCGCCCTCCCGGCTCGAGCACTGTTGTCGAAATGACTCCGCGCAGTGATGACTGCGGGTCCATTCCGGCCGGAATGTCGACACTGTACGTAAATTGCCCATTCTCGTCGAGCGTCTCGTCATCGAGTTTGATTTTGGTGGAGGAAAATGATTTCTCTGCATCTGCGAACGTGAATTTGCTCCAATCAGGCGGCTGAAACCGGAATTGTTCGATTTCGATGTCGCCGCTGACACGCCGTCCTCCGGCCGGAGGTCCGAACAATGTCATTGCTTCGACAGTGATATCGGCAGTCGATCCGGCCATATATGTATCAGAATCAGATTTGATCTTCACTTTCATCCTGTCCGGCATGAACTCTTCGACATTGAATGAGGTTCGGCCGATTTCGTTGTCGGTCCCGAGGAGCAACATCGCATCATATCGACCTGTCTTTGAGTAGTCGGGAATCGGCACGGAAAACTCCGCTGCCGCCTGCTCGTTAAGAATTGCTCGTTGTTCGCTGAGTATGCGACCGTCCGGTCCCTTGACACTGAGAATTACCGGGAACGGCTGCGGACATGCTGCCCCTACGGAGCGCACTATTGCCGCAACATGTGCAATCTCTCCCGGGCGATAGATACCTCTCTCGTTATAGACGAATGCTTCATAGCCTGACTGTATCTGCGCTAGACCTCCGACATCGAAATCCGACGTCGAGATGGCGCTTCCGGGGAGTTTCAGGAACGAAAGGTCATCATTGAATGCGGCCGTGATCAGAAACGGGATGTATTCGGACTCGGTAGCCATCATAGCCTTGAACACCACCAATCCATCCCTATCCGACTGAACGCGCATCAATTCCTGATTATTCTGGCTGAAAAGAACAATATCGGCTCCGGTCACCGGATCGAGTGTTGAGAGCGAATTCACCCAGACCCAAAGATCATCACCGGCTCTTTTGGCAGTGATTCCTATATCTGTCGCGATCACCCACTTCGACACCTTCTGCCATCGCCTCTCTGCGATTCTTGCGGTCAGCTTGAAGATGCCTTTGGGGTCGGCATCGAGGTATTCTCTCACGTTAATGGGTGTGATCACCTCTTCATTTTCCACGCGAGCTACCTGCACGTCTGAGGAGTGGATACGCTTTCCGACTGCATTCAGATTGTAACCCCCGCCGTAGTAATCTTGTCTTGTCTCAAGACCAGTCGAATTTAAGAGATAGACAAGATTGTTGGCGAAAATCTTGTCTACTTCGATCGTCGCAGAATCAACGTTGATTGTCGACAACCCGACATTCAGGTTGCCGCCGAGCGTGAGGTAGCATCCCTTGCCGACAAAATCGACCTGCGGCGGTATTTGCTCCTTGTGAAAACTGACCGAACTGGAGAACTCGCGTTCGAGTGTGGAACCGTCAACAGCACGCAGACCTTTGCGTATGGTCACTACATACGATTTCGAATCCTCGAAATCTCCCTTCAGATCAATATGATGGTGTTCCGCAGTCAGCTTATAGTCGATGGATGGTTCGCACGAAATGAATCGCGAAGCAGTGGCGACATCAATCGGGATATTGAAATTCAACCTTAGTGATCGCTGTTCAGGCGCGCCATGAACGGGCTTGAGACTCTCCACGACGAGATTGCCTTGGCTGGGAAGGATCGCAGGAGTGATATAGTCATCCGCCAACCCGAGATTGCCTCCGATGCACTGTAATCCCTCTCTAACTACGAGTTGAATCTCCCGATCGCTGTCGAGCCGCTGCACGTCTTCGGCTCGCAGAGAGATTATGCTCGATTGAGATGCAGTGATGATATTGTACGGGATATTCCCGCCGCCTTTGTATTTTATGGAGATGCTCTTTGCCGCTTCATGCGGGTCCACATCGTAGTTGAACTCGATCGATGATACAAGATTAGCGCTCTTTCCCGACTCGGGAGTATACTCAAACATAAGAGATGCACTGTTGACGCGAAACCGGGCAGTCTTGAAGCTGAATTCTCGATCACCTTTCAGTGTGACTCCGTATGCCGATGCGACTTTCTGCGACAGAGATGCTCTGTATTCTGTCGATGGTGCGAGTATGATGTCGGGATAGAATCTGAGCTTGTCCCCGGCGATCCACTGGACCTTGCCCGGAATAGCCGGATCGAATTCGAGTACGTCATCCGCAGGTGGGAATGCAACCGCAGAATCGGGAACAATCTCATGGCCGAAAAGAACTGTTATGTTAGTCGTGCGTGGAGTCTCCCCTTCGGGAGAAAATGATTCAACTCGCACGGTCTCCCGACCGGAGTCCCCGCAAGAGATCAAAAGATTCCCGACACATATGATTAACAACTGCAGGCCGATCATGCTGTAGTGAACAAATCTCCCCCGGCTTCGTCCAGCCTGAGTGTCATTCGACTTCTGATTGAGTGCATTCATTAGTTACCTCTCCTTTGCGATATTCATGGACTTTCTATTCCTCAAGTTACATATATTCATCATCACAGTCAACCGACTCATTCCCTACTTTCGTGGAAGTCTTCGAAACAGCATTCACAGAGCAATGCGGCCATCTCATAATCCACTATCAGCACTATCCATGCCAGACTCCACTCTGCTAAATCGCAGGGAGTTACGCGTTGTCAGCTCGGGAATGTCAACGGCTTACGTGTCAGATGTGACACAGTGGCCACTTCCGACTTTTCGTCTTGACCGTAGGATTGAGTTTGGTTATATGAATTATGTGCTATCGATCGGGCGCAACCAGTAGCAGCTTCCAGGAGATCCGACCCGCCGCAACCATAATTGAGGTGAGCAGGCTTGCCGCTCCCGGTTTGCTGGTTGAAATCGAGGTTGATGCGATTATATCCGAATAAGTGCTCCTTGCAGATGTAATTGATGGAGGGAAAGTCTATGAGCCGAATAATCACATGCCTTCTTTTCCTGTCAATGCTGGTTTTTCTCGGATGCAAGGAGAAAGAACAGACTCTGCCTGAAACATCGTCTGATGCAGCAGGAGGAATCGATATGGATATCACTGCCACAAGCAGTGCATTTCAGGAAGGCGAGCTGATCCCGACGCAATACACATGCGACGGTGCAGATATCTCTCCACCGCTGAAATGGACTGCAGTTCCGGAAGAAACCAAATCAATAGCGCTGATCTGCGATGATCCGGATGCCCCGAGAGGGACCTGGGTACATTGGGTGCTTTACAATCTTCCGCCGGAGACAACGGAATTGCCTGAAGATATGCCAACCTCGGAGGTGCTTGATAACGGTGCCAGACATGGCGTGACAGATTTCGGGCAGTTCGGGTATGGGGGGCCTTGTCCACCGAGCAGCACTCACCGGTATTTCTTCAAGCTGTACGCGCTCGATACGATGATAGACATATCGGGTGAAGTGACGAAGGAGACGGTCGAGTCTGCCATGAAGGGACACATCCTGGCAGAGGGTCAGTTGATGGGAAAATACGCACGGAAATAGAGTGGCAGCGCAGGTTTCGTTGATACCTGCCGAATCTGCCGTCAGATGATTTGCAACAACTCCGACAACTGGCCAATCACCCTGACGCCATCAATCACGATTGAATCCTGTGCCTTTTCTTGATCAGCAGACTTGAAATCGAATCGATCGCCCTTCGAAGACTCATCTCTGCGTTGAATCAGTATCGGCTTCATACCAGCGGCAACCGCACCATCGACATCCTCCGATGTATCCCCCACATAGATCACTTCGTCGCTTCGCAATCCAGTCTCTTTCAGAGCAACCGAAAATATCCTTGGATCGGGTTTCTTGAAACCGACATCGGCAGAAATCACTATCGAATCGAAATACTGAGTCAGACTGAGTTCCGACAATGTCGCGCGAACATTTGGCGGGTGATCAAAGTTGGAGATCAATGCGACCGGCACACGCGATTTCAGATGATTAAGGACTATCGGTGTTTCAGGATCGAGCGAAACGTATTTCTGCCATGCCACTGCAACACCGAATGCAGTCTCTGAGAGCTGATCGCGCGATGGTGTGAGCGAGAGTTCATCACAATGCGCCATAATGCGACGTTCAAGAACAGTTAGACCGTCGCCATTGTCAGTCGGTTCTGGTTTGCTGAAAAACCCGTCGCAAGACAATGCGAATTCATCACGGGACATACCGAGTCCGCAGCCATGCAGGCATCGATGGAATTCCGATAGCCAGTCATTCCACGCTGCGGACATATCGCCATACATGAGCAGGGTTCCATACAGGTCGAAGAATGCACCCTTGATCTTCATATCTCGATAATAGTGTCTGATGCCTGTTGCTGCAACAGAATTCCCGATCGATGCGCTGTCAGGATTCCCATCCTGACAGTTCTGCGTAGCATTGGGTCGACGATTCGTGCAGGAAAGATTCCTGCCTGCGGTGTTCTCCTGCGGCTCTACTCAGATGCGCAGAGATCGCCACGTCGTTCCGCTCCTCGCGATGACAAGATCATGGGTCTGAGACAACTTGTGGAAGCGCTAATTTGATGTTGACTCTGCGCGCAACTATCCCTTCATATACGCGTATGCCTCTAACCGAGGCATGCAGAGTGTCAGGACAATGAGCATAATCGAAGTACATGACCTTACAAAAATCTACGGCGGGGCGCGCGGAAAAGATATAGTCGCGCTCGATAAAGTCAGCCTCTCTGTCAAACATGGAGAAATCTTTGCTCTGCTGGGACCAAACGGTGCCGGAAAAACGACTCTTTTCAAAGTCCTGCTGAGCATTGTGCGTGCTACATCCGGTACTGTGGAAATTGGCGGCTATCCACCGTCGAATCCCGAGTCGCGTCGAAAAGTCGGCTACCTTCCCGAGAACCACCGCTTTCCGGATCATCTGACCGGACTTGGGCTGATGAGATTCACGGCGCGGCTTCATGGGCTTTCTGCAGCAAATACAAAATCGCGCGCCGACGATCTGCTCGAACTCGTTGGCATGTCGAAATGGGCGGAGACGAGGATTCCGAAGTATTCGAAAGGAATGCTGCAGAGAATCGGGCTGGCACAGGCGCTGATCTCCGATCCCGATACTCTGCTGCTCGACGAGCCGACCGACGGCGTCGATCCCGTCGGCAAAATCGAAATTCGGCGAGTGCTCGAGAAGATTCGGAGTGAAGGGAAATCGATTGTACTAAACAGCCACCTCCTTTCGGAGGTGGAGTCTGTGGCGGATGGTGTGGCGATACTGTCGAAAGGGCATGTGCTTAAGGTCAGCACAGTCGACGAATTGACGAGACGTAGCTGCCAATATAAGATCGAGGCGAATCTGAGTGGTCCCGAAATCCAGATATCTCCAGATGTCGGCAGGATACTATCCTTTACAGATATCTCAATGACTGTCGAACTGGAAGACGAACGGCTGATAAACAGCGTCATAGATGAACTTCGTGTGCGCAAGATCGAAATCAAATCTGTGGTGCCGATCAAGGTCACGCTCGAGCAGTCGTTCCTCGAAACGATAGGCGACGAGAAGGGGGAGGCGACGTGAGAGGGATAGTGCACGACTGCATAGTGGAATTGCTGAGCCGTAGAGTGATCTATGTCTTCGCGGCGTTGACGGTTATCGGCTTGCTCTCGACACTTGCGGCGAGCCAAGTCGACATCGCCTGGCAGGGTGCTGAATTAGACATGAGTGATGTCAACAGTTCACTCGGCAATATATTTCTCGGCGGTTTCAACAAGTTCATGAGTTTCCTGGTATTCCTGTCGGTGATGATTACTGCCGGGCAGATTCCGGGCATGTTGATCAGAGGGAGAGCTGACTATTATTTGTCGAAACCAATCTCGCGCGCATCGCTGCTAATGAGCAAAGCCCTCGGAATATGGTTGGTCTACGGCGCTGTGATGGTGGTGAGTGTGGCGATCAACTATGTCTTTGCCTGTCTGCTGTTTGGTATCTACGATGCCCGGATAGTATATGTGATAGCAATGAACCTCCTTGGATTTGTGATATGGCTGAGTGTGACAACATTCGCAGGAATCGTGACCGGCTCGACCGGAATGACGATTATGGCTGCGTTTTTCGTCTGGATCGCGCAGTCGGTGCTGGACTGGCACGAAGGTATCGGTCAATTAGTCGATTCCGATGTTGTAAGATATATCGTTGATGCATTTTACTATATCATCCCAAAGACCGGTCAGATTATCGACATGACCGGCGACCTCACCTCCGGCAACTCCCCCGACTGGCTGCCTCTCTGGAGCTCCCTGATCTTCGCTGCTGTGATATTCTATCTCGCAGTCTACATATTTAAGCGGAAAGATTATTAGAATCGGATTATCCTACTTCGACTCACTTTCTGTAGGATATGATTGACAAAATCTGCTGGCTGGGTTTCTTTCGAAGTGATAATCACTCTGTCCATCAGAGAATGCTATGCCACGTATTGTGCATGTTGAGATTCCGGCTGATAATCCGGCACAGTCAAACATGTTTTTGTTGAAAACCGTATCAATGTCTGTTGACTGTGTCTTGAGCAGTCTACAAACGTCTGTGACCTGAAGGGCAAATCGTGCAATGCTGAAACGTCAGAAAATCATACTGGGAGTTCTGTTACTGGCCCCAAGGTCTCTATCGAAGCTTCAACTGACAAAGCTCACATTTCTAATGAGACAGGAGTCAGCCCTGGCCGACGATAGCTCCTTTTACGATCACGTGCCTTACCAGCAGGGACCGTTTTCCTTCACACTTTACAGAGACATTGCTGATCTCAAGCAAATGGGCTATTTGGATGATAACTCGCTTGCTATCAGCGACAACTTAAGGTCAGACGCGCGTTTGCTCTTTGATTCCCTTCCACAAAGTACACGTACGGAAGTAGGTCGGACTGTCGAACGTTACGCGAAGCTTGGGGAGAAACCTCTCATCGAGTATGTTTATTCTGAGTACCCTTGGTTTGCCTCGCGAAGCAGGTTGCGCGGAGCTCCGACCACAGGTAGAATAAAGGGTAAGCTGGCTGTGTATACCGCAGGGTACGAAGGTGAATCTGTCGACCACTTCTTTCAGAAACTCATGCGTGTGGGAATAGAGGTGCTCATTGATGTGCGACACAATCCGGTTTCGCGCAAGTACGGATTCTCGAAGAAGGACATGCAACGACTTTGTCAGAAACTCGACATCCGCTACGAACATATTCCGGAGCTGGGAATTCCGTCTTCGATGCGATCCACGCTGAGCACATACGAGGACTATAAAAGACTTCTCAACAAATACGAACGGTCGATTTTGCCGGAAGCTAGTGAACCGCGCGCCAGAGCCGCTCACATTATGGAGTCTATACCATCTGTGCTTGTCTGCTTTGAGAAGAACGTCCATTTCTGCCATCGGGGAAGACTGGCTAAAGCAATCGCAAATGATGTCGGCTTGGAGGTGAAACATCTATAGGCCGTAGAAAGGGGAACCAAAGTGGGGGAACGAACCAAGGTTTTAGTCACAGTTAAGACGTATCCGTTACCTTCAGAATCCTACATGGAGCTTGTTTGCACGGGAGGAGTGCTTGAAGACGGGCGCTTCATTCGTTTGTACCCGATTGACTACCGATATAAACCTTATGCAGAATGGTACAGGAAGTATCAATGGATTGAGATCGAAATTGAGAAGAACGCAAAAGACCCTAGACCAGAATCATTCAGACAGACTCACGGTACGCGCATAACAGTTTTGGGCCAGCCTCTCCCAGCCGGGGGCTCATGGGCTGAGCGAAGACGTTATGTCTTGGCGAGAGGTGTTTCCACAATGTGTGACCTACAGACAGACTCCCAAAAGGTGAGATCGTTGGGAATAATCAAGCCTAGAAAAGTAAGAGACTTAGTTGTTGAGAATGTTGCCGGAGAGTGGCCAGAGAAATGGAAGACGCTCTTTCAGCAGCAGGATCTTTTTGGTCCAGATCGCAAACCACTTGAGAAAGTCCCGTACAAGTTCTCTTATGTATACGACTGTGAGTCTCCCACATGCAGGGGACATAAGATGATGATCGAGGACTGGGAAGTCGGGCAGCTATACCGCGCGATGAGGGACAAATATGAAAGCGAATCCATTGCCGTCGACAAAGTCAAACAGAAGCTACTCGATCAGATGTGCGCGCCGGATAGAGACACATACTTCTATACAGGAACCGTTCTCAAACACGACACATGGATTCTGCTAGGTGTGTTTTGGCCAAAGCATATCAAATAGCACTGTCACATGTGATGGAAAATTCGACATAGAGCCGTGCATTTCCTACTACGGGAACATGGCGCTGATGCTTTCGCGGTTGTGGATGCTCTCGATTGCTTTGGCGAAGAGCGACGCCACCGATACGATCTCGATCTTCTTCGACAACTTGACCTGCTGATTCTCGACTGTATCGGTGACAAAGAATTTCTTGATTGGGCTGGCATCGATGCGTTTCATCGAGTCTTTTCCGAACACTCCATGTGCAACCATTGCATAGACATCTTTCGCACCGCGTGCGACCAATTCATGAGCCACACCTGCAAGCGTGCCGCCGGAAATAGCGAAGTCGTCGACGATGAGTGCAGTCTTGCCCTCGACATGTCCGATGATTTCGAGCACCGTGGCTTTCTCGTCATGCGCCACGCGCTCTTTGTCGGCAATCGCGACTGAGGTTCCCAGAGCAGACGAGTATTTGCGAGCTTGCTTCGCGAAGCCGGTATCTGGTGAGACGATGATGATGTCTTTTAGCTTTTCTTTCTTGATTCGGTCGCAGAGGGCGGGGAGCGCATAGAGATTGTCCACGGGGATGCGAAAAAAGCCCTGTATCTGAGGAGCATGGAGATCCATCGTAACGACTCGATCTGCACCTGCGGCCTCGATTGCATCGGCGCAGACTCTCGCCCTGATCGAGACTCTCGGCTCGTCCTTCTTGTCCCCCTTGCCGTAGCTGAAATACGGAATTATCGCCGTCACCGACTCGGCGCTCGCGCGTTTGAGGGCATCAATCCAGAAGAGAAGCTCCATGAAATTATCGTTGGCTGGAAACGCAGTCGATTGAACGAGGTATACTCGGCGGCCACGGACATTTTCGTTGACTCTGACAAAGATATTGCCTTCTGAGAATATCAGAGTCTCGTTGTCGCCGGGCTTGATCTTCAGATGTTTGCAGATACGACCGGTTAGCTGCCTGCTTGCACTTCCGGCAAATACGATAATGTTATCAGGATTCACGGCTATCTCCTCCTGGAATCACAAACAACCGCAGCAGCAATCTATGTCAACTACAATCACGGATGGCAGTTGCTAACAGTCTCTCCTGGTCATACGCAAAACAGCAGACAGGTGATGTCTTAAACATGCTTTGTGCGATACTGTGCAATCCAGAAGCAATCGCCGATTCTGATATTTAGATCATCGGCCCAGGGTGAGAAGATATCCTCGAGGTCATCAGCATTATAGTAATTCTTCAGCACCAGATGCCTGGAATCATCGCTCAGCCGACGATTTACGTAAGTATCTGGTTTGTTTTCTTTGCGGACCAACTCGCCACTAAACTCCGGTATGTAGACGCTGTCGACCGCCAGCACGGAGGAGCCCGGTTCTAGCTTGCTGTGGAAACCCTTCAGAAACTCAAGGAGTCCTGACTTCGGAACATGCGATATCCAGAAATTAACCACTCCGCCATCGAAGGTCTCGTCCAACAGGTCAAGTTGATATGCGTCCAACTTACGATATTCGACAACCTCCCTGACGAACTTCCTTTGTCGAGCTATCTCGATCATCTCGGTCGAAGAGTCAATTGCGATTACTTGTCTGGCAACTTCTGCGAGATATGCTGTCCAGAACCCGGTTCCACTGGCTACCTCGAGCACTCGACGATCAGCAAACGACTCCCTGATTTCATCAGCGATTTGCGCCTGCTCCGCCTGTCTGACCGGATCATCGCGGTGATAGATTGAATCGAATTCCTGCGCGCGCCTGTTGTAGTATTCGCGCAGTTCGCTATCATCAAACACCATCAGACCGCCATCAATTTGTGAAGAAGTCGAATATATTGCCGAGCATGCTGGTCTCGGCCAAGAAAATCTCTGTGTACTTGCATCTGGAGCAGGTGACAGTCGAAAACCGCTTACCCTGAACGTCGAAAATTTTCGACCAGAACCCGCCGGCAGCGCGCATCTCACCGACCTGATACTGAGTGTTGGAACACTTCGGACATGTATAGTTTAGTTGCTGCATCTACTCACCTCCGGTTTCATTTGCTCTGAGTCATACAACGTGTCACAAACAGCATTACAGCCGATACGTCACAATATTCACATCACGGTGCGATCATTCGTCACCCTGATCAAATTCTTCTCTGAGGATGGAATAGACGTTCATATCTTCGTACTTGCCCCACTTCTTCATATGCTGTCTGAGGCATCCCTCGAAAGACATGCCGATTTTCTCCATGACCGCCCCGGAGGCAGGATTTCTTGTGAAGTGTTCAGCAAAGATACGATTTAGTCTAAGACTGCCAAATCCGAATTTCAAGAGAGCCGCCGCCGCCTCGGTGCAGTAACCGTGATTCCAGAAATCCTTGCCGACCCAGTATCCCATCTCCGCACGGTCAAATGTCCGAAGCACAAGCAGGCTTATCGCGCCGATCAATTGACTGGATTTTTTCAGTACGATCGCATAAGTGACTACTTTGCCAGTCTGGAATCGCTCGGCATGCATGCCGATCCATTCCTCCGCAGCACCGTCAATGTAAGGATGGGGGATGTTCATGGTTGTATCGGCGATTTCACGATCCCCTGCGAGTTTCTGCACTATCGGTGCATCAGCCAGCGTAAACGACCTTAGGATCAGCCGCTCGGTTTTGATAATAGGTTGAACTTTCACTGGGTCCTATCCTGTCAAAATGGGGAATTGAGTCTCGTCCATAAGCTCGTGGACACCCAGCCCTGACCAGGCAGATCTAACCGGGAATCCAGATCTTCTTCGATGCTATTATTTCGATCCTGCCGTCGAGTCTGAGTGGTTCCGCCGATTTCGTGAAAAATATCAGGCCCTTGTACGCAGTCAAGTACTGATAGTTCTTTTTGAACACGCCGCCGGTAGCTGTCACGACGAGAGGGCTTTCAGACTTCGATAAGATAATCTTGAAATCGGAAGGATCGACACTGACAATCGCGCCAGATGCCTTGATCGCCCGTGCAATTGCTGCGGCAGCCGCAGCAGCGGCTGCTCCGCCACTCGCTCCGTTAGCCATGCTATAAACTACCTCTCTGCGGCCGGCGGAGTTCAGCGAGAACTCCTGCAAGGTTGCTCAGGCCGCAATCTCAACCAACTCTATTTCGAATATCAGCGTCTTCCCTGCGAGAGGATGGTTGGCGTCCAGAGTCACTGCCTCACCATCGATCCCTGTTATGGCAACATTCAGCACTCGTCCGTCCGGCTGGCCTACCTGAAGTTTCTTTCCAATTTCCGGTGCGATCGTATCCGGAAATTCGCTCTTCTGAACAACCGTAACGAGTTCGGTACGCCGCGAGCCATAGGCGTCCTTCTCCGGAATTGTAACAGTCTTAGTGCTGCCAATCTCCATGCCCTTGACACCATCGTCAAATCCGGGAATCACGCTGCCACTTCCAACCACAAACTCCAGGGGAGTGCGATCTCTGGAACTATCAAATATGGAACCGTCTTCCAGTTTGCCCGTGTAGTGCACCCTGACTTTGTCGCCAGCTTTTGCCTGACTCATCTCATCCTCCAATCATCAGTCTTTGTCACAATCCCGATTCAGTCTTGACAGCTCGGGGGCCTATAGATCGCCCGGAATGAAGTCAAGCGATGACGGATTAGACAACTCTGACTATCGCACAACCTGCACTCCACACAGAACTGCATGCTTGTTGTTCGGCTCTCCCTCAGCGGAGACCTGTTTGGCAATAGAACGCAAAAATCCGGCAAAATGCAAACAATTAATGCCGTCGATAATCAGGGTGCGGAATGACGGCACACACGTTCATGGATCACAGCATATCCTTGCCGAATCGATGAGTTTCTATGTATATTCAGTGTCAGACTGATTCACATTCAGGGTTGAAGTCCAGATGGCAGACTATTATTCCGACAGGCTGTCGGCTGATCGGCTCAGACGAGTCTACGAAATTGCCACACCGCGAATTGTCAGGTATCTCGATGCCGAGATCGGCTACGTGAAAGAGAAGATCAGACCTACCGATAAAGTCCTCGATCTGGGCTGTGGATATGGCAGAGTGCTCAATGATTTGGCTGATTGCTGCAACAGCGTTGTCGGCATAGACAAAGCACAGTCGAGTTTACTGCTAGCGAGAGAAATGCCGCTCAACCCAACTGTCCATCTCGCACAGATGGATGCTGTCGCTCTCGGATTTCGCGACAGGTCATTCGATGTCGTGGTCTGCATCCAGAATGGGATATCAGCGTTCAAGATTGAGCCTGAGAGATTGCTCGCGGAGTGCATGAGAGTTACGAAGCGCGGTGGGAGAGTGTTGCTGTCGAGCTACTCCGACAAGATATGGGATGATCGTCTGGAGTGGTTCAAGCTTCAGTCCGCGGCCGGTCTCCTCGGTGACATTGATCAGGATGCTGCAGGCAACGGAGTTATCGTCTGCAAGGATGGCTTCCAGGCGACTACTTTCACCCGACAGGACTTCAGATCACTTTCAGCGCGAATCTGCGCGAACCTCCGCATCGAAGAGGTCGACAATTCAAGCTTGTTCTGTGAAATCGTAGTTGGATAGCATCAAATACGCCACCGATCGTAACTGAGCTGGGGGCGCAATCCCTCTCAGACTCTGCGAAGAGTAGACTGTCACTAATTCGCGAGCATTAGGCATATATGTTGTCGACCAAAACGGTCTATTTACTCTGCGTGTGATGCTGCGTTAAGTCCTTTCTGTCTCCAAATGAGCGGTGATATTGCTGTAGATCAGGGGCGGATGCCAGAAGTAAGGCGGTGCAGACTACTAGCTCAGAATCTCTGAGCGACGCGGATGTTCCGATGCAACAAACCCCAACCTGAATCGTCATAATGGATGTGCAGGATTGATCAATTGGATTCCGCGTTTTCCATTCTGATCATTTCTACGCAAGCACGAAACGGCAACCCCGGCGCAAGTCGGGGTTGTTTATTCGCACACAGCATGCTTCTTCATGATCAATCTAAGTGTGCATCGCCATGCATGGGAGGTCTCGGAATCTCCTGGAACAAATTCGATCAGCACTCGTTAGAATTAGCGGACAGCAATCGATACCATTTCGTCATGTGCAGGGGATTTCTTTAAGACTTAATACAAAGGGCGAAATGTGGACATCTTAGACATAGAGGGCTCATTTTTTGAGGGCTCATTTTTGAGCTTGTGTTCGAATGTGAAATTTCTTATTATCGTGTTGCCGCAGCAACTGCGTCGAAGTCAACTGTGAGTGGTCGGGGTGCGAATGGGCCAACCCGACATGATAACAACTGGAGCAAAAGAGGATTGAGATGAAGTTTACGCGCCTACACCCTTGGACATCCGACATCAGAGAGGCGTCGCGGATTCAGGATAATCTGAAGCACTTCATTGAAGTGAAGGGTTCGAAGAAAGAGTTCCAATTGATCGCCGGTGCTGATACGGCATACTCCAAGAAAGACGATTCCGTATTCGCGACCGTAGTGGTCATGCGATTCCCTGAGCTTGTGACTGTAGACAGAGCACGGGCTCAGACAATGGCGAGTTTTCCGCATCAAGCCGGCTTTGCTGCATTCAGAGAGGGTCCCGTTATTATTAAGGCTCTGCAGAGACTCCAGACAACGCCCGATCTAATAATTTTCGACGCGAACGGAATCGCACACGAGAAGGGAATCGGCATGGCTTCTCATCTGGGACTGATGCTTGACATAGCGACTATTGGATGTGCAAAGAAACGGCTTGTAGGTGAATTCGAAGAGCCGGAGGATTCTGTGAATGCTACATCCCCCCTGATGTACAATCGAGAGCAGGTAGGAACGGTTATCCGAACTCGAATGGGTGTGAAGCCATTGTTTGTCTCGATTGGCCATAAGATAGATTTGGACTCAGCTGTCGAAATTATAGCTTCGACTACTCGCGGCTATAGACTGCCGGAACCGATGAGAGTTGCGCATATACTGGCCAACAAGATGCGACGTAATTATGACAATCGCCTCAGGGGTTCCGGATCAAATCAGATGCGTCAATTCGGCTAGGCTCTTCTCCGACGGAGGCACATGTCCTACTGATCAGGGTCCACGACTTGGAGAGCAGCATCGCCCGATCGTTTCCAGATAGTCTTGAATTGCTATCAGGTATGCAGCATGGTCTCGACAATAGATCGTCTCGCTGACAAGTACTTCCCGTTTGCGCGGAAATTGCGCCGTCAACTCCATCAACACCCTGAGACTGCATTTGAAGAGCGAGAAACCTCGAAGTTACTTCAGGATCACCTCGCCCCTCTTGGACTACTGATAACAAGAAAGGTGGCGTCAACCGGATTCACAGCGCTCCTCAAGGGTGACCCAAACGGCAAAGTCGCAGCGCTTCGTGCCGATATGGATGCGTTGCCGGTGAATGAAGAGACTGGCTTGCCGTACAGGTCGAAGACCAAAGGCAAGATGCACGCCTGTGGCCATGATGCGCACATGAGCATCGCAGTCGGTACAGCATACATCCTCTCCGATATCAGATCTGACCTCAAAGGTTCGGTCAAATTCATATTTCAACCGGCAGAGGAGACGCCGCCGGGAGGCGCGATTGCCATGATCGAAGAAGGAGTACTCAGATCGCCGGATGTGGATGCGATCTTCGGGCTCCACGTTGACCCTGACATACCGGTCGGCAAGATCGGAATCCGCGACGGTGTCATGATGGCCGGAGTGGTCGATTTCGACCTGACAGTCAAAGGCAAGGGTGGACATGCCGCTCGTCCTGATAAATGTATTGACGCTATTGTAGTTGCGGCAAATGTTGTTACGCAGCTTCAGAACATAGTATCCCGCCGGACCGATCCCCTGGAACCGGTTGTGCTGACATTCGGTAAGATAAGCGGGGGGAGTGCGCGCAATGTGATCGCCGGTGAAGTCACTCTCAGTGGGACTATGAGGTCTCTGTCAAATAAGACGATGGCCCGGATGAAGAAACTGATCGAAAATACCTGCAAACATGTAACGAAAGCATCGAACGCCGGCTTCGAAATAGACTATTTCACAAGCTATCCGCCTCTGATCAACGACGAATCCGTAAATCGATATTATCGCAATGCCGCGCAAGAGCTGTATGGCAAGCGATCAGTCGTTGAGATCGCTTCTCCCCTGATGGCATCGGAAGATTTTGCGCGATTTCTTGAGCACATACCGGGCGCCATGATGCGGCTTGGTGTCAGAAACAGCAAGACCGATGCGATCTATCCGTGGCATCACAACCGGTTCAATATCGACGAAGATGCTATTGGGATAGGCATGGCAGTTTGTTCCAAGGCCATATATGACTTTCTTGAAAGCTGAACTGTGAGATTGACTGTACGCACATCCATTCTTACCGCCGCTCTATTGATAGGCGCAATATGTGCGACTGTCACCGCTCAGAACCGCAAAGGCTATTTCCCGGAAGACTGGGTTACATATACACAGACAAGGTACGTGACATCCGTCGCAAAGGGATGGGACGATATCTACTTCGGCACAACACACGGCATCATTCGTTACAACAGCCTCGAAGAGAAGTGGAGAGATCCTATGACCGCTTCCAGCGGACTCCCCTCGGATGAAATATGGCGGCTGGCTGTCAATCGGGACGACGATGTAATCTACGCAGAAACTTCGCTCGGTGTTTATAGTTATAGCCCTACTTTTCAAGAGTGGACAAGCGAGTACGATTTTCCTGCTGAGCTCGATGACGGCAGTGGAATGAGACGGCTCAGCTTCGAGGCGTACCATTTCGATCTCGGGTATCATCTCTCCTATTCTTCAGACAACGTATACCTCACCGATCCTGATTTGAGAGACTACCAGATACTCGATGCCGCGGAAGATCGATGGGATCATGTTTGGGTTGCAACATACGGTCACGGGGTTGCCGACATCAATCTTGCGAACAATCTTGTGACAATGATCCCATTTGGAGTTTTCCAGGAGGATGTTAACGTCATCTATCTGGACGGCAGCAAAGTCTGGTTTGGAGGAAAGCAGGGATTGGCGAGCGAGAATGCCATCACAATGTGGGACAGGCAGAATGACACATGGCAGTACTTTGAAGCTCGCTTCAATGGCTGGATATCGTCGGATGAAGTGAATGCTATCACCGGCAATGGTCAGGCAGTATACTTCGGTACCGATTACGGACTCGTGAAATATTACCGAAAGAGCGGGAAATTCCGCAGTTTCACTTCAGCTCTCGGGTTAAGGTCGAACGCTGTATACTCTCTTTTCGCAGAGGATAGCCTTTTGTTCGTGGGTGGCAACGGAACTATCGATGTACTCCTAACTCCACAAGATTCGATTTTCCCGCTCACATCGTCCGCCGATGGATTTGGCAAAATTCTGGCAATGGCACATATCGGCGGGGACTTCTGGATCGGCACCGAGTACGGACTTCACCGCCTTGACGGAAGAACCTTCAAGTGGGGAAGGTTCAACATCCCCAGCGGTCACCTCGGAGGGGCGGTGTGGCAGATCATTGAGGGTACGAATGGAGAGATCTGGTTTGCCGGCATCGACGGCGTTGTCCATCTTGACAGCAACCTGACTGAAATCGAGTCTTTCCTGACCAGAACGGACCTCAATGAACAAATGCCACACAGAATCGCACTGGCCGGTGACATCCTTTGGATAGGCACCGACAACGGTGTACTCAAATATGACAGGGTTCGCAAAACCTGGAAGGACTATGCCACTTACGACGGCTTGATCGATAATTATGTGAACGACATGGTACTTGAGAATGACCATATCTGGTTTGCCACACCCAGGGGGGCGACCAGATTCTACTGGAATAACCCGCTTCGGGTCCGTGAAGACTGATTCAGACACGGCGCTGCTTATGTACGCTAATCTTTGTTTGACAAATCACTATATGATGTCTAATTTGACTACGCCCGAACAATGCGTGGTGAGCAACCTCATAATCAGTACGGGGATTTTCGGTGGACCCAATCCTTAAACATTTCGGTGTCAAAGTACTCGCGGTCGTGCTCGCATTTCTTCTCTGGGTGCATGTTGTCACGAATATGACGTACGACCACAGGGTGGAACTTCCGCTGGAGATCATCGACATTCCGGAAGGGATGATGCTTGTATCCAATGTTGACAAGAATTGCGACGTGATGATTCGCGGAACGGGCAAACAACTGATCCGGTTCTTGATCGACGCTGATGACGCAAAAATCACTGCCGCAGGATACGGTGAAGGGTTGTACGTCATCGACATAACTCCCGAGGGACTTATATGCGACAACAAGGGAGCCACAGAGATAATCGAAGTCATTTCCCCGAAGAAAGTCAGGCTCAGAATCGAGGAACGGCTTGAGCAGTGGGTCAGTGTAAGCCCTAATGTCGAAGTAACTTCGGCTCTCGGCTATCAGAAAGATGGGGAACTCAAAGTCACACCGGACACAGTGCTCGTGAGTGGACCGAAGCGCGTGGTCCGAAAGATGCAGAATGTCAAGACCGAGGAGCTTACATTCACCGACATAAAGGAGCCGTTCCGCGATCATGTCAGACTGACCTTCCCCGATTCGTCATATCTGACTCTTTCAGATTCGTCAGTCCTGATCGAGCAGAATATCATTCAGCTTATGGAGCGAACATTCTCCGACATACCGATCGGTGTCAGAAACAAAGTGCCCGACTCCACATACACCATAGTACCCACATCTGTTTCCGTGACCGTCATGGCGCTGCCCGCGGTTCTCGATTCACTTTCTGCCGGGCAATTCGCGGCATCCATAGATGTTGCAGGAGTGCCGCCAGGTAGTACATTTGTCTCTCCGATCATCACCTTTCCGAATGGACTGCATCTTATAGACGTTAAGCCGAAGGAGATTCGTGTCGAGGTTCCTAGGGAATGATCGTTCTCGGCATCGAGACTTCCTGCGACGAGACTTCGTGCGCTCTCATCGATGAACGCTTCCGAATCTTCTCCAATGCTATTTACTCCCAGCTTGAGCATGAGAAATATGGCGGGATAGTCCCGGAAGTCGCGTCACGTCAGCAAATAAAGAAAATCTATCCGATCTACAGAGAATGTCTGAAGTCGGCGGGCTTGGCAATCGACGATATCGATGCGATCGCGGTTACCTGCGGTCCCGGGTTGATCGGATCACTGCTCGTGGGGGTCAACTTTGCTAAGGGTGTGGCGTATGCTACTAAGAAGAAGATCATCGGTATCAACCATCTTGAAGGACATCTCTGCTCTAGTTTCCTCGAGCATGATGATCTCAAGCCACCCTTCATCTCTCTGATTATCTCCGGCGGACACACGCTGCTGATTCACGTTAAGGATTACTGTGAGTACGAAATCCTTGGGCAGACGCGAGATGATGCCGCAGGTGAGGCGTATGATAAGGTCGCAAAGCTTCTCGGGCTTGGGTATCCAGGCGGGCGCAAGATCGACGAACTGGCGCGTAGCGGGAATCCGAAGTTTCACAAGTTCCCCAGAGCCACTGTCAGAAAAGATCCGCTGGCGTTCTCGTTTTCGGGACTCAAGACAGCAGTAGTTCTCTTTGTGCGCGATAAGACGACCGAATTCATCGCCGAGAATCTGAATCACATCTGTGCGTCGTTTCAGGAAGCTGTAGTCGATATGCTGGCTACGAGATGCCTTCGAGCGCTCGATGATCTCAAGCTCGACAAACTGGTTATCGGCGGCGGTGTGGCTGCAAACAGGCGATTGAGAGAGTTTTTCGGCGACGCAGCGAAACAACGTGGATTCAAGCTCTACTACCCGTCGTTGGAGCTATGCACCGACAACGGAGCGATGATCGCAGCAGCTGGATTGATAAGGCTGCAGCGGGGAGAATCATCGGATCTCACACTTGATGCTTCCGCACAATTGCCGCTCGTTTAAACGCAGTGCGGCGCTAAGTCTTCCGATTCAAACTTGGAACTTTCATTATCCGTCGATTGTTAATACAGTAGACGCCAACAGCCAAGACCAGGTTTTCGCTAAACAGCGATGGGGAACTGCAGAAGATTAGAGCAACTAATCTCTTGACAAATGCTTGGTCTGTAGTTTATTGGGCGTGCTCTTTCTTGTTAGATTTCAGTTGCCAAAATCCGCAGCGATCTCATCAGGAACTTCTTGGAAGAATTGATATGATCAGGCGAACTCTGATTGGACTCATGATTGCAATGGTCTTTCTTGCGGGAAACGCGAGGGCCGACAAGATTCTCATCCCAATGGATGACTCTCAGACCGATCATCTGAAGGCATACGGCGTAGCTTATTGGTGTCTGCAGCAGGGCATGAAAGTCGAATGGTTGCTGAACTTCCGAGCTGGCTCGTTTCTCGCCGATGCACGCGGCAATATCGAAAACATCTGTCTGCTTCGTGGTGTGGATTATGAAGTAGTATCACAAGATCAGGTCAGCCAGATTGAGGCAATTATCGACTCGGAGAATATGGAAATTGTGGAGCTTGAAAAAGTTCCGAACGTTGCGGTCTATACTCCGCCGAACAAAGAACCGTGGGACGACGCAGTGACTCTTGCACTCACATACGCCGAGATTCCATACGAAACCGTCTGGGATGAGGATGTGCTCGCCGGCAAGCTGGTCGAATACGATTGGCTGCATCTGCATCACGAGGATTTCACGGGACAATATGGCAAATTTTATGCGATGTATCACTCTGCAACGTGGTATCAGCAGGAGGTCGCAGTCAACGAAATGACCGCTCGCAAGCTCGGCTTCTCAAAGGTGCCCGACTTGAAGCTGGCCGTAGCCCGGACGATCAGAGATTACATCTCTCGTGGCGGGTTCCTTTTCGCAATGTGCTCAGCTCCCGAGACTCTCGACATGGGACTCGCTGCCTGGAATACCGACATTGTGCCGCAGGAATACGATGGCGACCCTTATGATCCTAACTGTAAAGAGAAGCTCGATTACGATCAATGTCTCTGTTTCGAGAATTTCACTCCGTCGCTCAACGCACTGGAGTACCGCCATTCGGACATCGACACTTACCCTGAGAGGCGGGCATACATCCCGGGTGCTAACGCCGATTACTTCTCGTTGTTCGATTTCTCCGCAAAACTCGATCCGGTTCCGACCATGCTCGTGCAGTGCCATGTAGGCACAATGAATGGATTCATGGGGCAGTCGACGGCTATGCGAAAGTCGCTTCTGAAAAAATTTGTTACAGTGCTTGCGGAGGTAGAAGGAAAGGACGAAGCCCGATATGTGCATGGCAACTTTGGGAAAGGTACGTTTACATTTCTTTCCGGTCACGATCCGGAAGACTACCAGCACATGATAGGTGATCCGCCTACCGATCTGAGTTTGTACAAAAACTCACCCGGGTACCGTTTGATTCTTAATAACATTCTCTTTCCTGCGGCGAGACAGAAAGAAAGGAAGACTTGAACTTAGCCTGATAAAGGTATTTTATTACTGACAAGATTGTTGATATGACATATATTGAGTTCGCCTTTAGTGGGGCTGGCTCCCAAGTGAGGTTGGATTCAGCAAAAAGCTTAAAATCAGACATTAAGGAGTTTCATTTTGTTTGGGCCAAACCTAGCATTAATAGCATCTAGCCACGAGAAAGATGGTCCGGTCGCTAAGCATCTTCAAAATCTGGGATTACAGATTCGTTTTGCTAATCTGAAGATGGGCGACTTCCTGATATCAGGGACTACTGCGGTCGAGCGAAAAGATGCTGATGCGTTTATTCAGTCAATCGAAGACAAGTCGATATTCAGACAACTGATTGACTTCAAGAGAGAATTCTCAAATCCGCTCTATATCATAGAAGGCTGCGATCTATATAAGAGCAAGCTGGTGAACGCGACTAAGATTCGATCTGCGATCTCGTATGTAACGATTCTCAATCATGTTCCCATCATATTCACGCAGGATCCAAAGGATTCGGCGGAGTATATCTATATGATATCGAGACAGGCGGACCATGGACTCACGTTCAATCCGATTGAAGAAAAAAAGAAACAGAAGTTCTCAGAGGACAAAGAGGCACAGCTTTCTGTCGTCGAGCATCTGCCTGACATAGGCACCGCCATTGCAATGGCCATGCTCAAGCAGTTCAAATCGCTGAAGCAACTGTTTAACGCAACGAAAGAAGATCTGGTTTCTGTAGACGGAATCGGGGACAAGAGAGCAGAAAAGATACTGAAGTTTATTGCTAAGAAATACGAGTAGCGCCACTCCGGTTCGTATAACTAAGCCAAATACCTGCAAACAGTCCAACTCTCGGATGAATCAATTCGATACTTGATACGACAGTGATCTTGAATCAGATACTGAGAGTGCGAGTCGCGTTCTGAATTCCCGATGATCTCCAGAATTCAAGAGTTGCTCAAAATAGCTCACCCTCGATCCCCAGTGCACGCAGGAACTGCGATCCTACGATTGCCGCGAGAATTGGTACATCTGAGAAGCATGGAGATCATCCGGAAGCACTCTATTCCGATGGGAATTTTCCTGAATCTGAGATCAAAGTATAGGAAGAAAGATTGTGGCACAATGATTTGCAGAATATACTTGACAAGGCCGCATTTGTTTATTTTATGTACGCGATATTGATGCGGAGGCTGTTGAGAATTTAATTGTGAAGTTTGTCACAAAAATCGTATGACGGCTGAAGGCTTGTGATATGCAACTCGAGAACTACGGAACAGTCGGAATATTCCTCTTAGTCTCCGTCGGCTTTGTCCTGATGACATTTATCATTGCCAGGATCTTTCGACCGCAGCGACCCACCCCAAGTCAATTGCAGGCATATGAATGCGGCGAGCCGACCATCGGGCCGTCATGGGTACAGTACAACGTCCGCTACTATATTTTTGCACTGCTTTTTGTGATTTTCGATGTTGAAGTCGTCTTTCTGATCCCGTGGGCGGTCGTATACAAGCAGCTCGGACTCTTCGCATTGATCGAGATGCTGATATTCCTTTTTATTCTGATCTTCGGTCTCGTGTATGCCTGGAAGAAGGAGGTATTGAAATGGGTGTAGCATCCAAGCTGCCGGTATATTTTGAGCAGGTCCCCGGAGGGGGAATCATTACAACGAAACTCGAGCAGGTTCTCGATTGGAGCCGGGCATCATCGCTCTGGTATATGCTGTTCGGGCTCGCCTGCTGCGCTATAGAAATGATGTGCGCGGGAGCATCGCGCTATGATTTCGACAGGCTTGGAATGATATTCCGCGCATCGCCGAGGCAATCGGACCTCATGTTCGTCGCGGGTACTGTGACACACAAGATGGCGCCACGTGTGAAGCTGCTCTACGACCAGATGTCATCGCCGAAGTACGTGATCGCTATGGGCGGATGCGCAACTCGTGGTGGTCCCTTCTATTACGACTCATATTCAGTTCTGAAGGGCGTTGATTTGATAATTCCGGTTGATGTATACATCCCAGGGTGCCCTCCGAGGCCTGAATCGCTGATGGAAGGCTGCCTGAAACTGATGGAAAAGGTTAAGAAGGAAAAGATGGCCGACTGGAGCAGAGATGTCCGACCAGAGTGATATGGTCAAATCACTGATTGCGGCCTTTCCCGGTAAAGTCATCGCGCTTGAGCTTGCTCCGGAGCAGGCTGCCGTCCTCGTGGGAGCATCTGCAGTGCGGGACTTCTTCCGACATCTGAAAAGTGATGACAAACTCAGGTTCGACTATCTATCCTCTCTTTCGGGAGTCGATGCCGGCGAGCATCTTGAAGTAGTCTATCACATATTTTCGACTGTTACAAAAGCAAAACTGACTGTGAAGGTTCAACTCCCGACCGAGAACGCCGAGATCCACTCGATCTGCGACATCTATCGCGCTACTGATTGGTACGAGCGGGAGATTCGTGAGCTTTACGGTATAGAAGTGTTGAATCATCCCGACATGCGCCCGCTGCTGCTGCCAGAAGATTGGGATCAGGGGCCTCCAATGCGCAAGGGGTGGACCGGCAGAGATTTCATTGTAAAACCTGAGTAATCTTTAGATAGGGCATCTTTGATTAGGTATGGACGAAGAGATTAGATCAGACCAATTAATCAGTAAATCCACTGACTCAGGTTTTGCGACTGAAGAGTTCATGGTCAATATGGGTCCGCAGCACCCATCGACTCACGGCGTATGCCGCTTGCTACTTACAATGGACGGCGAGGTGGTCAAAGACTGCCAGCCGCACGTCGGCTACCTCCATCGCGCGATTGAGAAGATCTCTGAAAACCGCACTTATGCTCAGATAATTCCACTCACCGACAGATTCGAATATCTCACGTCGATGGCCTGCAACTGGGTTTTCTGTCTCGGTGTCGAGCGTATCTCGCAGATGGAAGTGCCCGAGCGCGCCGAGTATATACGGGTCATCATGGTGGAATTGAACAGAATCGCGTCGCATCTGGTGTGGCTTGGGACATTCGGTCTTGATCTGGGTGCAATCACGCCATTCCTATATTGTCTGCGCGAACGCGAGCTGATAATGGATCTCTTCGAGATGACATGCGGGCAGAGATTGCTCTACAACTACATTCGCGTCGGTGGAGTATCGAGAGACCTTCCCGTCGGATTCGAGAAGAAATGTAAAGAGTTTGTCGGATATTTCATGCCGCTCGTGGACGATTACGAGGCTCTTCTGACGAATAACCCGATCTTCCTTACGCGCACCAAGAATATCGGTATTCTTCCGGTCGATATGGCGCTCAATTATGCCGTATCGGGGCCGGTGCTGCGCGGCAGCGGACTGAAGTGGGATCTTCGAAAAGACGATCCGTACGGCTACTACCACAAATTTGATTTCGAAATCCCAACCGGTACAGTCGGCGACACCTGGGATAGATATATCGTGCGCATCAATGAGATGAGACAGTCTGCGCTGATCGTAAAGCAAGCCATTGAAGGCCTGCCGGAAGGCGAATTCCGCGCAAAGGTGAAGCCATCATTCAAACCGCCTGCCGGTGAGTGCTACACTCGAATCGAAGCGGCTCGTGGTGAAATGGGTGCTTACATCGTCAGCGATGGCACGGCAAAGCCTACACGACTGCGACTCCGTGGGTCATCCTATAATCACATTATGGTTCTGCCGGAGATTGTCAAAGGGCTCAAGATCGCTGATCTGGTCGCAATATTTGCATCGTTTGATGCCATTATGCCGGAGGTTGATCGCTAATGGAGCTTTGCGGCATTTTCAGTTGGGTCGGCGACTTACTCCGCGAGATCGGGCTTTCGGGAACACCATTCTTAATCGTTTCCAATGTCATGGTCGCAGCAGCTCTCCTCGGCATTCTCTCACTGATGGCGCTGTTCCTTGTGTGGTGGGAGCGAAAAGTCTCCGCGCACATACAGGATCGTCTTGGACCGATGCGTGTAGGGTACCACGGCGCGCTGCAGACGCTCGCCGATGGTCTTAAACTGCTCCAAAAAGAAGATATCACGCCTTCAGGTGCAGATCGAGGAGTCTTTTTCTGGGCGCCGGTCATCACGTTTGTAGCCTGCTTCATGGCGTATGTCACGATTCCGTGGGGCGAAGGATTGATCCCGGCCGATCTCAATATCGGTATTCTCTACATCATCGCGATTACGACCTTCACAGTCATCAGTCTACTGATGGCAGGATGGGGATCGAACAATAAATGGGCACTGCTGGGCGGCATGCGCTCCGCGGCGCAGGTGATTTCTTATGAAGTCCCGCTGACCGTCGCCATCCTCGGTGTGATCGTTCTTGCAGAGTCGCTTTCGATGCAAAAAATCGTGACGGCGCAGGATGGTGTGCTGAACTGGTTCATCTGGAGGCAGCCGCTTGGATTTGTGATCTATATCATTGCTGCGACTGCCGAAGTCAATCGCACTCCATTTGATCTGCCGGAAGCGGAGCAGGAATTGGTAGCCGGGTTTAATGTCGAATATTCCGGAATGAAATTCGCCATGTTCTTCCTGGCGGAGTTTTTGAATATGTTCACCGTTGCGGCTATAGCAACGACGCTGTTCCTCGGAGGCTGGAACGGTCCGATTCTGCCGTCATGGCTATGGTTCCTCGGCAAGACGCTGGTTATCGTCTTTGTCTTGATGTGGTTCAGATGGACTTACCCGCGACTGAGAGTCGATCATCTTATGGAATTCGCGTGGAAGTGGCTTCTGCCGCTGGCATTCCTGAACTTGATTCTGACTGGAATCGGCCACTACCTGTGGGAGACGCTTTTCGGATAGGAATATGGGTAACTTTAGAAGTCTCATAGATGGTGTCTACAATTTGCTCTTAGGCCTTGGCGTGACCGCCAGGCGGTTGCCAAAGCCGGCTGTAACGCTTCAGTACCCCAAAGAGCGTTGGGAGATGCCGGAGCGATCGCGCGGTATAGTGGTCCTTCTCTCCGACAAGGAGACTGGCGAACTCAACTGCACAGGATGCTTGCTCTGTGAGAAAGCTTGTCCTACGGGCGCGATTACCATCGAGCGCGAGAAGAATGAGCAGAAAAAGTGGTACGCCAGAAGCTTCACGGTAGACAATACCATTTGTTGTTTCTGTGGTCTCTGCGAAGAGGCATGCAATTTCGCGGCGATCAAAATGGCGACAATGTATGAGTTCTCTGTTTACAATCAAAGCGAACTGATTTACGATATAAACAGGCTGCAGGAACTCGGAAGAGACGTGCCGTATACGCCCAGGCCAAAGAAGAAACCGGCTGCGAAGGTAACTGAGGGTGGAGAGGCTGACAAAGCAGGAGAAGCCGAACCGGAGGCAGAAGAGTAGTCATGCTATCTGAAACTGCGTCATTGGTGTTCTGGGTAATCGCCTTCGTGACAATCATGTCGGCCATACTCGTGGTGAGTCTACGGAATATTTTTCACTCTGCCCTATTCCTGGTGCTGTGCCTCTTTGCTGTCGCCGGAATATTCATTCTTTGTGAGGCGGAGTTCCTCGCCGGTGTTCAGGTGCTGATCTATGCCGGCGGAATAGCTGTCTTGATGATTTTCGCAGTTATGCTTACTACACAAATGACCAATTATAGCATCAGTCAACAGAATGAGCAGAGGCCTCTGAGCGCTCTCGTGGCATTCTGTTTCCTTCTGATTGCCGTCGGTTCGATACTTAAGACTCTATCTGTACCGGGCGGTTTCCCGCTGGCAAGCCACCCGGAAATCGAAGGAAGTACAACGCATACTATTGGACAGCTGCTTCTGAGAGACTTCGTGCTGCCGTTCGAGCTCGTATCAGTGGTGCTGCTGGTCGCCTTGATCGGAGCGGTTGTGCTTGCGAAAAAGGATGGTGAATAGATGCAGGTCGGTTTAATACACTTTCTGGCGCTCGGCGCAGTCCTGTTCTCGATCGGAATTTATGGCGCGCTGACCCGTCGCAACGCCATCGGTGTGCTGATGTCAATTGAGCTGATGTTCAATGCGGTCAATATTAACTTCGTCGCATTCGCCAAGTTTGTCAGCCCGGTTGCTATAACCGGCCAGGTATTCACAGTGTTCGTAATCGCTATCGCCGCCGCCGAGGCCACTGTCGGCCTGGCGATTGTGCTCGTTATATACAGGAATTTCAAGGAGATTTTCGTCGATCGCATCAATCTGATGAAATGGTAACAATATGCTTGAGTATTCGTGGATAATACCGGTACTTCCGGTGCTCTCATTCGTACTGATCATCTTCTTCACGCGATGGAATGAGAAACTGTCGTCCGGTATTTCAATCGGCGCAATTCTGATCGGACTAGCGCACTCGATTGCGATTCTGACCAAGGTGCTGGCGAATCCAGAGCCGTTCGAGATGTCGTTCAAGTGGATCGTTCTTTCGAATTTCAATCTCGAAATCGGAATACTGATCGACCCGCTAACATCGGTTATGCTGATCGTCGTCTGTACTGTTTCATCTCTCGTTCAGATATATTCACTCGGTTACATGCACGGCGATCCCAGATTCTCGCGATATTTTTCATTCCTGTCGCTGTTCACATTTTCGATGCTTGGTCTTGTTCTCGCAAACAACTTCGCGATGATATTCATCTTCTGGGAACTGGTCGGCTTGACATCATACTTGCTCATCGGGTTCTTCTACGAAAAGAAATCGGCAGCCGATGCCGGGAAGAAAGCGTTTATAACGACGCGTATTGGCGATCTTGGGTTCATTGTCGGAATACTGATGTTGGTGACCTATGCCGGAACGCTAAACTATGGCGAAGTATTTGAACTTGTAGAGAATGGCCATATTCCCGCCGGCATATTAGCCGCCGCCGGAATATTCATCTTCTGCGGAGCCATTGGCAAATCGGCGCAATTCCCGCTCCATGTATGGCTGCCGGATGCTATGGAAGGTCCGACACCCGTGTCGGCATTGATCCACGCAGCGACAATGGTCGCGGCCGGTGTCTACCTCGTGGCGCGATGCATCACGATTTTTGCAGCATCGGAATCGGCTGCGATGGTCGTCGCGACAATCGGTGCAATCACCGCATTCATGGCGGCTACTATTGGACTTGTGCAGAACGATATCAAGAGAGTCCTGGCTTATTCGACAGTGTCACAACTCGGATACATGATCATGGCGATCGGCCTTGGGTCGATGACCGCAGGGATTTTCCACTTGATGACTCACGCGTTCTTCAAGGCTCTTCTCTTCCTCGGTGCAGGTAGCGTCATTCACGC
Organism: Candidatus Zixiibacteriota bacterium; assembly: GCA_018820315.1. Classification (NCBI taxonomy): domain Bacteria; kingdom Pseudomonadati; phylum Candidatus Zixiibacteriota; species Candidatus Zixiibacteriota bacterium. Next base: position 37,131 of record JAHJOQ010000110.1, read on the forward strand.
TGCGCACACGCAGGACATTCGTGAGATGGGCGGGCTTTCCAACAAGATGAAGATCACGTCGGTGACGTTCATCATCGGATCGCTATCGCTCGCAGGAATCTTTCCGTTGTCAGGTTTCTGGTCGAAGGATGAGATCCTTGCGTCCGCGCACGGTTACCCGATATTCATGGTAGTCGCGCTTGCAGTGGCGTTTATGACCGCATTCTACATGACACGGCTCTGTTTCATGACCTTCTTCGGCAAGCCGCGAGTGCAGGAGCACTACGATCATGCGCATGAATCGCCGAAGTCGATGACGTATCCGCTGATGATTCTGGCTTTCCTCGCGATATTTGCCGGCTGGGTCGGAATGCCGTGGCTGCCCAAGGGATTCGGAAGTTTTGTTTATCATCACCACCCACATCATGGTCATGCGGACTATCTGCTGATGATTATTTCGACTCTCGTTGCAGGTTCCGGAATTGTGTTCGGATATCTTATGTACGGCAAGAAAGTCATATCGGCTGATAAGATGGCCGAGCGATTCAAACCGATCTACAATCTTCTCTTGAACAAATATTACTTTGATGAAATATATAACGCGGTCATCATCAAGCCGATCCTCGCATTCTGCAGGTTCTTATGGTCATTTGACAACGCAGTCATTGATGGATTAGTGAACCTGACGGCTAAGTTTACTCTGCTATTGTCAACAGCGCACAACATTTTCGACAAATATGTTGTCGACGGGCTGGTCAACGGCTCCGGATACACGATCTGGGGTATCGGTTCTGCGATAAGACAGGCTCAGACCGGCAGAGTGCAGAATTATGCAATCGTAATATTTGCAGGGCTGGTGGTAGCCCTGATCATAATGCTGAATGTACTTTAGTTAGATATAGAAGGAGTTCTCGATGGATATACCGATTCTCAGTTTGATGATATTTATTCCGCTGCTAGGAATGATCGTCGTCCTCTTCCTTAAACAGTCGCAGATGCAGGTTATTCGGTACACTTCGGCGTTTTTCTCGTTCATCCCGCTCCTGCTCTCATTTCTGATGCTTGCAAACTACGACTGGACGACGTCGAAGCTGCAGTTCATCGAACTGCATTCATGGATTCCATCGCTGAGCGTCAACTACCATCTCGGTGCCGATGGGTTGTCGGTTCCGATGCTGTTCTTGACCGCACTTCTGAGCTTCATCTCAATCGTCGCATCATTCGGAATCGCGAATCGTGTGAAAGAGTACTTCGCATTCTTTCTGCTTCTTGAAGTGGGAATGATGGGAGTTTTCGCAGCTCTCGATTTCTTCCTGTTCTACGTTTTCTGGGAGATTATGCTGGTTCCGATGTACTTCCTGATCGGAATCTGGGGTGGGCCGAGAAAGATATACGCGGCAATCAAGTTCTTCCTGTATACGCTGTTTGGCTCGATTTTCATGCTTGTCGGAATACTGCTTCTGTATTTCAATACTGCGCCACACACTCTGTCCATCATGGAGCTAATTAGAGTAGGACCAAGTCTGGGGCACGACCTTCAGATCATGATCTGGGCATTCTTCTTCATCGCATTCGCTATCAAGGTGCCGGTCTTCCCATTCCACACGTGGTTACCTGACGCGCATGTCGAAGCTCCGACGGCTGTGTCGGTGATTCTGGCCGGTGTGTTGCTTAAGATGGGAACCTACGGTATTCTGAGGATTTCGTACCCGATGCTCCCGTTCGGAACCAACTACTTCTCACTCATGCTGGCAGTTCTCGGCGTGATCGGCATCATATATGGTGCACTTGTATCAATGGCTCAGACGGACCTGAAGAAGCTCGTGGCATATTCATCCGTGTCTCACATGGGCTACTGCCTGCTCGGAATGTCGGTCTTCTTCATCTCAGTCGACGGTAAGCCGTTCATCATCGGTCTTTCGGGCTGCGTGTTCCAAATGTTCTCGCACGGTCTGATCACAGGCGCGCTGTTCCTTCTGGTCGGCGCTCTCTACGATCGCGCTCACACTCGCGAGATCGCAGCTTTCGGCGGGCTCTGGACGAAAATGCCGGTTTACGGTTCTATAATGACATTCTTCGCGATGGCATCACTCGGACTTCCGGGACTCTCCGGTTTCGTATCGGAATTCCTGGTGTTTATCGGCGGATTCGCTAAATATCCGGTACTCACGGGCATTGCGGTGATCGGCGTAGTACTGACAGCAGGATACATACTCAGGATGGTTCAGCGCATGTTCCTCGGGCAGTTCAATGTGAAGTGGGAACACCTTACTGAGATGAATGCCAGAGAGATATTCACCGTAACGCCGCTTATCATACTGACTCTTGCAATCGGTATATATCCGAAACCGCTCGCCAATCTGATGGCAGCGACGCTGGAAAACATTGTAATGCTGGTGGGGAGATAGATGCTGCCTGATTTCTCATTGTTGATGCCGGAGCTATTCCTCTTCTGTTGGGCGATTTTGCTCTTCGTTCTGGATCTCTTTTTCCTTAAGGGAAGAAAGGACATTCTGGCGTATGTCGCACTGGCAGGGCTTGCGATCACAATAGTCATCGCGTGCATGACGCCGCCCGGAAGAACATTTGGACGGACTTTCATCTCTGATGGGTTCACCTTCTTCTTCAATATCATCTTCCTTGCATCGACAATGATAGCAGTCGCCAGCTCCGGACAGTTCTCTGAAAAACTGAAATATCACCGAGGCGAATATTACGGCCTGATACTGATGTCGACCGTAGGCATGATGTTCATCGCGTCTGCCGGTGAAATGATCTCTCTCTACGTTGCGCTGGAATTGACTACTATCACGCTGTTCATTCTGGCTGCTTACCGCAAGACCAGAATTGAGTCATCAGAAGCCGGATTGAAGTACCTGATTCTCGGCGCCATCTCTTCGGCCATTCTTCTGTACGGAATGAGCATGATCTACGGCGCTACCGGCACCACCGATCTCGGTGCAATGCGGGCTCTGATGGCTGCCAAACTCAATCAGGGAATCATAAAGGTGGCGTGGGATGTGCACGTTCTCGGCATGGTCATCATGATCGCCGGACTCGCGTTCAAACTTGCTGTCGTTCCGTTTCATATGTGGGCTCCGGATGTCTACGAGGGTGCTCCTACTCCGATAACATCCTATCTGTCGGTTGCCTCGAAGGCAGCAGGCCTTGCAGCAATGATCAGGATACTGATCGGCGCATTCAGGATCGATGCACTGATGGAGGACTGGGGGTTAGTGATTGCAGTGCTTGCCGCGTTGGCGATGATTGTGGGTAACATAACCGCAGTCTTGCAGACAAACATAAAGAGAATGCTCGCATATTCTTCCATCGCTCAGGCAGGGTATATCTTGATTGGGCTGGTGGCTATGTCTCGGTTCTTCGGCACCGGAGGTGACCGTCCATGGGAACTCGGCATATCATCCCTCTCTTTCTATATGTTCGGTTACATGTTTGCGAATATGGGAGCATTTGCGGTCGCAATCGCCTTCTCTCACCAGCATGATTCAGACCAGATCAAGGACTATGCCGGGTTGGCAAAGAGATCACCGCTGCTTGCTGCGGCGATGTCGGTATTCCTATTGTCGCTGGCAGGGATTCCTCCCCTGGTCGGATTTATGGCCAAGTATTACGTGTTCGCATCCGCTATTGCAGCGGGCGGATATCTCTGGCTGGTCTTCATCGGTGTGCTCACCTCCGTCATTGCGCTGTTCTACTATGCCTACATAATCAAGCAGATGTATTTTGAAGAAGCTGCCGAATCTGCGGTCAAGGTGAGGGTGGCTCCTATGCTTGCCGCGACGATAGCCCTGACTTTCATCGGCACGATAGCGATCGGCATCTATCCGCAGCCGTTCGTTTCGCTCGCCGAAAAGGCTGTAGCGGTATTTGGCGGTTGATCGCAAATTCCTTGACACGCTGACGCGATTTTCGTATTAAAGCGAAGACCTATATGTCTTTTAGAAGATCTATAACAGGGTTGATCAGGAACCGGTTCATTTCCGGCCTACTGGTAATTGTACCGCTAGTCATTAGTTATCAGGTACTCAGCTTCCTTCTTGCCAAGCTGGACGGATTGCTGAGTCCGTTCTTTACAAGGTATCTCGGATACGAAGTTCCCGGGCTCGGAATTGTAGTCACGCTTCTGCTCATTCTGCTGGCAGGATTCATCGCACACAGTGTCATCGGTGGCAGACTCATTCGGACGTGGGAGCGTCTGGTCGAGAAAGTACCTCTGGTCAGGACGGTCTACATCCCTGCGAAGCAGCTCCTTGAGACTATCACACCTAAGTCCCAATCATCTTTCAAGAGGGTTGCATTGGTAGAGTACCCTCGAAAAGACGTTTGGGTAATTGGATTTTTGGCGAACGATGTCGATCTAACTAGTGGAGGAATCGAGGGCGAGTATCGCGCGGTTTTCGTTGCATCGACACCCACGCCCTTCACCGGTTTTATGGCGATGATCCCAAAGGACGACATTCATCCGATTGATATGCCCGTCGAGGAAGCCATCAAGTTCCTGGTTTCCGGCGGCGTCGCCTGCCCCAAGTCCTGGCTACCTGCCCTCGAACCTAATGAGCGGGAGGCTAGCGACTGATGAAGCTCTCCAGACTACTTGAGCCTGAATTGGTCAGAGTCGACCTTAAAGCATCCTCAAAAACAGAAGCAATCGTAGAACTGTTTGACCTTGTCCTCGCCAAGTATGATGGCATCGATCGTGAATCTGTTCTTAACTCGATCTTCGAGAGAGAGGAAATCGAAAACACATCGTACGGTCGAGGATTCTCATTTCCACATGCACGTACCGCCGAAGTCGATCGGATGTACGTATCCATGGGAATTTCGAAGAATGGTCTCGAAGATGAGACAATTGATGGCGAGCCGCTCAAGATCATCTGTCTAATGCTCACGCCGCGTAACATCTCAAAATTCTATCTACAGACACTTTCGGCTCTCGCTACTCTGGCAAGGGATCCGGAAAATAGAGCAGCACTGCTTCAAGCTAAATCGCCGCAGAACGTCATCGACCTCATCGCGTCATCCGGAATTGAGCTGAAAAAGGAACTTGTGGTTAAGGATGTAATGGGTGAGGAGCCAGTCACTGTCACACCGGATAGAACTCTCAAGGAAGTGGCAAACCTGCTCTTCAAACACCGCATATCGGGTCTGCCTGTCGTAGATTATGAAGGTCATGTGATCGGGGAGATCACCAACCGTGATCTGATTCGAGCAGCCATGCCCGACTACCGGTCGCTGATCACCAATCTCGCCCTCACCTATGAGGCAGAACCGTTCGAAAACCTCCTCAAACAGGAGGACAAGATCACGGTCGGCGAACTGATGACCTCGAATGTCTATGCGGTCGAAGAAGACGCTTCTGTCACCGAGGTCGCTGCCATGATGCTGTTCAAGGACCTGTATCGCGTCCCGGTCGTTCGAGACCAGAAAATCGTGGGCTTGGTTGTCATCTCCGACATGGTGGCTAAGATCATCCGAGGCTAGCCCGCACCACAATCGACGTATTCCCTGAGATCAAATCACTCAGATGCAGGTTGGAGTCTAGCTCTTGCGCATGATGCATCAAAGCCCGATTTTGGTTGAAGTGGTCGCAGGAATGGGTATATTAACTGGCAATATGGATAAGAGGCCACAGCATATGCGACAGGTATGTCGCTTAGTCACTTCACTGGGATACTTTTTCAATGACCGCTAATACGCAAACAGAACTAGATTTTAAAGATAACTCAAGAAAATGGATGCATGTCCCGCCGGATGGCTACAAAGGGCTTTCGGGATTCCACAAGTATTGGGGGAAGAAGCCCACCGAAGCATGGCGATTTCTGATTGAGAATCTGACTGATGTTGATGAGATTGTCCTAGACCCGTTTCTCGGGTCTGGCCTAATCGCAAAGGAATGCACTGACCTAGAAAGGCGTTTCATTGGCTTTGACATCAATCCAATAAGCATAGAGTTAACAAAGCTCTATTTGGATCTGCCTAGCTATAAAGATCTGAATAATGCAATTACTTCTATCGAGAAGGAAGTTAGGCCGATCATCGATGAGATGTATCTCTTGTCTGCCAATAATATCGCCACACACATTCTGTGGGAGAACAACCGCATCACAAAGGTCTGGAAGAAAGTCGGGAAAAATCGAGTTGAGCTTGATGTAAGCGAAGATGAGATCATTGGACTGGAACATAAAGATATATACAATCCTGAATATATCAGAGACCTAAGGTTATTTGATAATTCGCGCATTAATACTAAGAAAGAACTTGACATTAGGGACCTCTTCAACCCGCGAGCGTTAAGGGCTATCGACTTAGTTAGGAGTGAGATAGAGAAATATGACAAACGGATGAAGAGAGCATTGTCGCTTATTCTGTCATCGTCACTTGGTCAGATGTCGGAAATGGTCTTTGCAGTTTCTAAACGAGGCAAGACCACTGGAAAGGAGAGCGAAAAGATAGAGGTGGGTAGCTGGGTAATAGGTTACTGGAGACCTGAACAACATTTTGAAATTAATGCATGGAATTGCTTCGAGAATAAAGCGAGAAAATTACTAAAGGCCATTAGGGATATCGGAGCATTGAGACAGAACTCAATTGCATTGAATTTAGATAGGTTTCAGAATGATCGCTGTGATGTCTATGTATGCGTGGGTGACTCTGAGGATCTCTTGAAGGACATACCGTCCAAATCAGTTAGGGTAATACTGACCGATCCTCCGCACGGCGACAGAATTCCTTATTTGGAATTGAGCGAAATGTGGAACAGCATATTAGGGTTGGATTCAAAATATGATGGCGAGCTTGTAGTCTCAAATGCAAAAGGACGCGGCAAGGATATAGATGCCTATAATAAGAAATTATCATTGATCTTTGGGCAATGTTCCCGCATTCTCAGAGATGATGGCTTACTGGCTGTTATGTTCAATGCAAGATCTGATGATCACTGGGATAGTCTTCATGAGTTGGAAGAAGCCGCTGATCTCGAATATCTTGGTTGCTATCCCATGGAATATTCTGCTGGATCGGTAGTGCAAGATAACAGGAAGGGTGGATTGAAAACGGATTACGTACTCTTATACGGCAAAGACATTAGCAAAGAACGCCGGAAAAATATCATGGGAATATTCAACATAATGAATGAATGGTCAACTGATTACCCCAAAAAGGCTAGCCGACCATGTTAGATTTCGATACCGCTAATCAGATGTTCAAGGATGATCAGATTCGCGAGCTTTCTTCAACAAGTGAGGGCATGCGATTTCTAAAATTGCGTTCTCTTTCCAGAAAAGACCAGATGCAGTACCTTATAGAAAGTTCCAATATTGATGTAGGAGATACCAAATCTAAAGTGTGGTTGAAGACACTATATGAGTCGGATGTCGAGACATCATCAATAGACAATGTAATAGCTAACTTGTATGAGAAGGAGAGAGAAGTAAGGCGACAACATGAGAGTCAATTGGTGAGTGAGCTTTACAAGGTTCAGTCATTTCAGTGGGGCGGATTGCACCAGAACAGCCTGGAAAAAACAATAGTAGATAACTATGTGAAGAGAATCACTTCCTTTGATATTCTGAATTTTGCCATAGAGAATGACTTGCATAACAGCATGCGGGCTTATGTCTTAGCTTCATGGTACAATCACTGGAGCTCAATCGTCATAGAGGATGTTTTCAAAGAGCATGAAAAAGTAATACCAGCAGTAGGTCTAGTCAAAAAAATTGACTTTTTTGTCAATGACAAACCGTTCGACTTAAAAGTAACCTATTTACCTGAGGGTTATGTGCGAGATTCCCGGAAAGAACAAGGATTAAAGCCGGAACTTACTTTACTGAAATCCATGGCAAGGAGATTGAAGATTGCTTTTGATAAGGAAGTAGCGGATTCGGTTCTGGTTCCTGATCTGTGGAGAAAGTTGGACGACAGTCCTAGTGATAGCGCATCCGAGCTAATAGCCTCATTGCAGAAAAACAGAGAAACTCTCTTGAAAGAATGTATGGAAAAGCCGGAGCACTTAGTAAGATGGTTGTACGAAAATCAAGGGGTGCGACGTTTTGATGCATCTAATCGGTTGTTCTTAGTTTTAGTTGACAAAGGTGATTTCTTTGAATCTTGGAAGCTGAAACGAGCAAGACAGTTAATAGCGGATAGCGTAAGTTCGTATTTAGACAAGATTGAACAGGATATGGGTTTTGAACTAGAGTTTCATTGGGAAGGTAAAACTTATACAACCGAATCCGCTGCTATTTTCGTTGTTAAAGATTCCAAGACATAACAAAGTACTGCGCCTGCGTCCTGCATAGGCGGGCGAGCTTGGGCGTTATCGGCGTATGCCGGTCTGAACAATCATGATGGAGCTTCTGGCAAACAAGTATTTCCTCTGGATAGGGTTCAACATCCTCGTCCTGCTGATGCTCGCCATCGATCTCGGATTCTTCCATCGCAAGGATCACGAAATATCGATCAAGGAAGCTTTGCTCTGGAGCGTAATCTGGATCGTGGTAGCCCTGGTATTCAATGTTGGAGTCTATTTCTGGCGCGGGACTGAGGTATCTCTCCAGTTCTTCACCGGTTATGTGATTGAGAGGACGCTTAGTATAGACAACATTTTCGTTTTCCTGCTGATATTTACGTATTTTCAGGTGCCCACCAAGTACCAGTACAAAGTACTCATCTGGGGAATTCTCGGTGCGCTGATCTTCAGAGGACTCTTCATAGCAGTCGGCACGATCCTGATCGCCAAATTCCATTGGCTTATCTACGTTTTCGGGGCTTTTCTGGTCTTCACAGGTATCAGGATGGGATTCGGCGGCGACACCAAAGTTGAGCCGGAGAGAAATCCTATCCTCAGACTCGTTCGCAAGCTTCTGCCGATAACAGCAAAATATGAAGGGGGAAAATTCTTCGTCAGAAGAAACAAACGAACGCTCGGCACTCCACTATTGGTTGTGCTCGTGGTCATTGAGACGACCGATATTGTTTTCGCTGTCGACTCGATCCCTGCTATATTCGCAATCACGCTCGATCCATTCATTGTCTACACGTCCAACGTATTCGCTATTCTCGGGCTGCGCGCGCTCTATTTCGCCATGGCAGGTCTCATGAAGCTATTCTACTATCTGAGGTATGCGCTTGCAGCCATCCTGTCTCTTGTAGGTATTAAGATGCTTCTTTCGACGATCTATCCTATCCCCAATAGCATCGCACTGGGAACGGTGGCACTATTGCTTGCAGCCTCGATAATACTGTCGCTAATTTTCCCAAAGAAGAATGGCGAGACCGGAGACAAACATCCTGAGCAGACATCAAGAACAGCCTGAAATTGCCCATTTCTACAGCAATTCTATTCCTCTTCCTTCGGCTTGTACCCTATTCTGTGGAATGGATTGACAACTGACGATGCGATATTCGACAGGTGGGCAGCGATTCTCTTCAAGTAACGGATATAGAGTGCGGCAGCAGCGTAATCTCCGGGATTGAGATCTTCGACTTTACCAGTGACCAGCTTTGTTGCCATCACGTCGCAGAATTTCGTTATATCCGTGTGACCATCAAGTACAGTTTTGGCCAATTTGACGTCGAAGTCCTCCAGAGACCTGATCGTATTGGTGAAACGCCTTTCAATCGCCTGCTCAATATCGACCACTTCCGTCTCATTCTTCCCGAAACTGAGCCGCTTCGGGTGCATCTTCGCCAAATCCGCGAAATTCTTGCAGTAATCACCGATTCGCTCTACGTCGATGACGATGCTGGTAATCACCAGAGCCGCCGACACATCGAAACCTTGCTGCACAGACAAATGAGTGAGGACTTTCTTTCTGACCTCGCGCTCGAATTTGTTGATCTTTCTGTCTTTTTCGCGAAAATCGAAGCGCAACTCGGCGGTATCTAACCGACGGAGTGACCGAATTGCCTCGGCAAACATCTCTTCGTCTTCCTTCAACATCGTGATGACATCAGAGTATGCCTGATCAAGCAGACTCTCCCTGTTGAATAGATTCAATATTTCTCTAAGCATGTTCTTACCTCGTTAGTAATACGATTCCAAGCGGAATAGCATAAAAGAATACGACTACGAATGCAATAGGAAACATCCGATTCTTCACCGCAAGCGTGGCCGCATACTCTGCTACCCTTATTGGTACGATCCTAAACGGCCATATTATGATGATTCCGAAGACATTAAAGAGTAAATGAGCGAAAGCAACAGTCACAGCGCTGGCTTCTCCGGTCGCCATCGATGCAAGGATTGCTGTAACGGTCGTGCCAACATTGGCACCCAGCGTATATGGCAAGACTTGCCATAGATTTAGTAATCCGGCACCAGCCAGCGGAACGACCAGAGAAGTTGTGATCGAACTGGATTGGACCATCACTGTGACTACGAGGCCAAAGACCAGGCTGATGGCGGCGTTCTTGAAAATCACCCTGTCAAAGAAAACCTGGACTCTTGATACTACTACCGACTTCAGGGTCTTGACAAGATAGTTCAGGGAGACAAAGAGAAGTATTCCGGCAATTATGATTAGCATCCACGGGTTCCCACCAACCACTGCATCAATCAAATCCGCCGCTGGTTTGACCACTATTTTGATGGGGCTGGAGAATTTGGCCCCACTGACTCCAACGAACATCCTGGAGAGAAATTCAGCCGACCTACCCAGGAGATTGAACTTAATCTGAATGGGAAACAGTATGGCGACGGTTATCACGTTGAACGTATCATGCACGACGGCAGCCGAAAATGCTCGTCTGAAGTCGTCCTTCCGTCCAATCTGACCCAACGAGACCAGCATATTCGTGACAGTTGTACCGATATTGGCGCCCATCACCATTGGGATTGCCGACTGCAGACTGAGTGCCCCGCCGCCGACCAGCCCCACAATCAAAGAAGTCGTCACTGATGAACTCTGGACAAGACTCGTGACAATGACACCTATCATCAACCCCAGGAACGGGTTGGAGGTAGACTCCACCAATTGCTTTGCGAATCCACTTCCGAATGCTTTGAATGAAGTTCCGAGGAGTGCGATTGATAGAAGAAATACATAAAGAAGGACGACAATCTTGATTGCCGCCACAAGACCTGAAAGCCGCTGATCCCCTCCTAATCGCATCTCGCTCGCTAATATACGGATTTGGATGGCACACCGAAAGAAAATATTAGCGTTCTGTCAGATTTATGTCAGGGAATGTTGGAGATCGACTACGGATTGAGATGCCTTACTGAATTCCGCCGGATGATGAGCCTTGCGGCGTGAACTGTATTTATCTATATTCGTATCACGATGGATTCTCACTGGCTGGAACTTATCGCGATTGTCATTCTGATTCTCGCTAACGGCTTCTTTGCCGCCTCGGAATATGCCCTGATATCTGCTCGTCGAAGCAAGATTTCTCAGTTCATTAAGAAAGGCAACAAAAAGGCTGAATTGGTCGAACGACTGCATGCGAAACCAAATCGCCTTGTGGCCGCCATCCAGGTCGGGATAACGCTCGTGGGCACTCTGGCATCCGTCGTAGGTGGAGCTACTCTTGTCAAACGACTCAATGTGGTGCTTGCCGATAGTTCGATAGGAATTATCAGAGAATCGGCCGGATCCATCGCAATAACGGTTGTAGTTCTCGGAATCGGTTTTCTGACCCTGGTATTCGGAGAGCTGGTCCCAAAACGTCTCGGGCTTAAACACGCTGAGAGAATCTCATTAGCGGTTGCGCGAACAATATCGATCTTCATGATGCTCGCATATGTGCCGGTTAAAATTCTCACACTGTCAAGCAGGCTTGTCCTTAAGATCATTCGCCAGGATTCCGGACCACTGCAGTCCGTCATCACGGAAGATGAAATTGTCCATATCATTTCCGAGGGGCGAGAGTCGGGAGAATTCAGCCAAACTGAGCATGACCTCATTGAGTCTGTATTTGAGTTTACAGAAAGCACAGTACACAAGGTCATGACTCCCCGGATGGATATTTCGGCGATTAATGTCGACTGGGATGCGAGCAAGGCTCTTCGGTACATCTCTGAGGAGGGGTTCTCGCGCTATCCAGTGTTCAGAGATTCGATAGATAATGTCATCGGAATGATCTATACGCGAGATATCATAAATATACTGCTCCATTCCGGACTTATCATCCTCCAGGACATCATGCGCACACCTTTCTTCGTACCCGATTCAAAAGGATTGACAGAGCTGCTCAAGGACTTCCAGCGCAAGCAGATGCACATGGCTATTGTCCTCGACGAGTTCGGTGGAACAGCGGGTGTTGTCACTCTCGAAGATATCATGGAAGAGATCGTAGGCGAGATATGGGATGAATACGATGCCGAGGAACCGGATTACAAGTTTCAGGCCGATGGATCAGTCATCATATCGTCACGAATGAGTGTCGGAGACCTCAACAAACTTCTCGACACCAGGCTGCCGGAAGATGGCGCGGACACTATGGGTGGATTCATCTACAATCACCTTGGCGATATCCCTGCCCTGAATCAGAAAATCGAATATGGCAATATTCGGATCACTGTTACAGAAAAAACCGGCCACCAAATAGACAAGCTCAGAATCGAGATAATCGAATCATGATTAGCAGCATCAAAGAGCAGATATGAACCCTTTGCTTTACTCCGTTGTGCTTTCGTTGCTGCCGATTGCCGAGCTGAGAGGCGGCATTCCTTATGCCGTCGCAAACGACATCAGCCTGCCGGTCGCCTACCTGGTCTGTGTCGCCTCGAATATTCTGGTAATCCCAGCTCTTTTCATCTTCCTCGATACTCTGCACCATCAATTATATAAGATCGGTCCATACAAGTGGCTCTTCGACAAAATGGTCATCAGGACACTTCGCAAAGCCGAGACGAAGGTCGGCAAGTACGGCTACTGGGGAGTAATGCTCTTCGTCGCGATACCACTGCCTGTGACAGGAGCCTATACCGGCACGCTCGCAGCCTGGTTGCTCGAACTGAACAAACGCAAAGCCTTCTGGTATTTAGCGCTCGGGGTAGTGATTGCGGGAGTTATAGTCAGTGTCGCTACATTGACCGGAGTCGGCATCCTGCGCATCTTCACAAAATAGTACGCCTCTTTGAATTCATCCGGATTCGATCGTAGCTGCTATCCTGCGGTACCGTTCAGAATCCGCGTGAAATAGCTGCGTCAGGCAGTACACGAAATCACTCAGTACAGACTCTTGTCTGAAATCGCTGATCTGCTCGATCCTCGGATCGGCTCTGTAGAATTCATCAGCCCTTATCTCTGAGAGAATATGTTCGATTCGAGGATTGACAGGTATCTCGAATTCAGAAGGCAACGTGCAGTCCTTGCGGTCGAACATCTTCTTGACTGCGAGTAGAAACTCCTCTTCCGGCAAGTTATTTTTGTGAAGTTCTCCGAACACCTCTGCAATAAGCGGCTCAATTTCATGCCCGGCGAATGCCTCGATTCCGGCTCTCCCATATCGAATTCCGCAATGCAGAATCCGCGTCGCTGTCAGAATCCGTTCCATGCTTCCGATAATAGCGTCCTAAAACGAATCGCGCAAGAGTCTGGTACAGGTGGGATATCCCAATGTCCGCACCGAGTCGCAGCCCTTGAGAGCACCAGAAATATCTAAGCGAACAACAAAAGAGAAAGGCCCGCAAGGGCCTTTCTCACCATCTATATCTTCGAAGAGTGTTTACAATTCAGATATCTTGTACATCGTCACCGGGCCGAGCTCCTCGAGACCAGCCTTGATATCCGCTGCCTTGCCGACAACTACGAATATCATGTTGTCGTGATCGATATAGTCCTTCGCCGCCTTATTCGCTGCAGCGACATCGACACCGTTAATCTTTGACACGTATGATGTCAGGTATTCAACACCGAGCCCATAAAGCTCAGCGGTCTGAATCTGTTGAGCGATCTGTGCCGGAGTCTCGAATACCAGCGGGAAGTATCCGGAGTAGAACGAATGGCAGTCGTCGATTTCCTCGTCGGTCAGTCCCTCCGCCCCTACTTTCTTCAACAGTTCAATAGTCGAATTGATCGCGCTGGCGGTGTTCTCATTGCCGGTGAATGTCGTCACTGCAAAATCGCCGATATCGCGCTGATACGAAAACTGCGAATTGATATCGTAAGTCAGCCCCTGTTCCGCTCGAATGTCCTTCATCAGGCGCGAAACAAAACCGCCACCGCCGACTATGTAATTCATCACTCTGACAGCGAATATGTCCGGGTTGGATCGATTGATCCCAAGATGGCCGAACATGATGTTCGACTGAGTGGCATCCGGCTTGTCTATCAAGACAATCTTGTATCCGCTGATCGTCGGAGGGGCCGGGAAATTCATCTCCGGCACTGTGCCCTTCTGCCACGGGCCAAACTTAACTGAAGCCATCTCGAAAACTTCATCCGGCTTGATGTCTCCGACAACGATCAGAAATGAGTTGTTCGGTACGTAGTATTTCTGATGAAATGCGACCACATCGTCTCTGGTCAGCATCGACATGCTTTCTTCGGTGCCCATAGCGGGAAGAGCATACGGATGATCCCCAAAGATTTGTTTGTTGAACATCTCAGCTGCAATGCTGTTGGGATCATCTTTGGAGCGCATGATCGCAGAAATCGTCTGGTTGCGAATGCGCTCGACTTCATCGTCGGCGAATGTCGGATTGATGACCATATCGGAAAGAAGGTCGAATCCGACCGCAAGATGCTTCGAGAGCACTTCGCAATTGGCGTTGGTTTCATCAAGTCCGGCACCCGCAGCCAGCGATCCGCCTACGAAGTCTATCTCTTCCGATATCTGGTTGGCATCGCGTGTTGTCGTTCCCTGTCTCAGGAGAGACGCCGTGAAGTTCGCGAGTCCCGCTTTGTCGGCGGTATCAAAACTCTGACCGCCTCGTATGACGAGCCGTATCGAGACAACCGGCTGCTCGTGATGCTCCAGTGCGATAACCTCGAGACCGTTATCAAGTGTTTTCCGGTTCATCTTCGGCAGTTTCACATCGCTTGCCACGGCTGACGTGGCAAGAATAAAGGCTGCCGTCGCTATCAATGCAACAACTGTGATTGATCGATTTCTCATTACGTTTCACTCCCTGCCTTACAATCCAAAGCCCATGCCGGCGTCAGACTGCTCCGGCACCAGCGTAACTACGGTACGATTCCTGGAATCGAAGTACTTCTTGGCAACTCGCATCACGTCATCGGCGGTCACAGCCATGTACTTGTCCATTTCTCCAAACATATTGCGATAGTCGCCGGTGAGGGTCTGATACTGCCCGAGCATCTGAGCTTTGTCATCGATGGACTCCATCTGCCCGACCAATTCCGCTTCGATCTGGTTTTTCGCTTTCTGCAATTCGTGATCGGTAAGCGGTTCATTCTTGATCTTCTCCAATTCATCATAGAGAGCAGCCTCCGCAGTCTCAGTCGTCGCTCCCGGATTCATGAATGCGAACACGTAGAATAATGCAGGGTCTTCTCTTGTCTCGAACTGACCACCTGCGAAGAGGCAGATTTGTTCGTCATAGACAAGACGTTTATAAGCGCGTGAACTCTGCCCGCCAGAGAATACTCTGGAGAGCACGTCAAGCGCGTAAGTATCTTCGTTAAGCATCTCCGGAGTGTGGTATCCGGCTATGAAGACCGGAAGCTGTGCCTGCTTGTGGAATTCCACTCTCCTCTCGCCCATCTGCACCGGCTCCACCGTATGAGGACGGGGGGGCTCAGCACCGCGCGGAATTGCACCGAAATGCTTCTCGACAAGCTGCATGGCATCCTTCGGATTGACATCGCCTGCAATCACAAGGGTTGCGTTATTGGGAACATAGTACGTATCGAAATAATTCCGGCAATCATCCAGCGTTATCGATTCGAGGTCACTCATCCAGCCGATTACGTGCCAGCCATAAGGATGCGCATTGTATGAAGTCGCAAACAACTGCTCGACAATCGGCATGAATGGATTGTTGTCGATGCGCCAGCCCCGCTCTTCTATGATGACCTGCCTCTCCGAAGCAAGATTCTTGTCATCGATGGTGAGATTCTGCATCCGTTCGGCTTCCAGAGATAGCGCCAGATCAAGCTTTTCATTACCGAGTGTCTCGTGATAGACGGTCTGATCGAAATAGGTGTATGCGTTCGATGTACCACCGTTCTTCTGGACTATTCTGGCGTGTTCCTCTGGCGGTATGTTCTTCGAACCTTTAAACATCATGTGTTCAAACAGGTGCGAGATTCCGGTGATTCCCGGCCGTTCGTTCTTCGAGCCGACATGATACCAGATCTGACTGGTTACAGCCGGCGTCGAATGATCTTCGAGAATGATCACCTTCAGGCCGTTATCCAACTCCGCTTCAGTAATCGGCCACTCGGCTGGACCTGCAGCGATGGCCGGTACCGACATCAGACAGAACGCTGTCAACAGCGCAATAAGTGTTAGTTTCACTTCCTTCCTCCTTCCATATTGACAGATACTCTCATTCCAATCGGGCTAATATACTCTTTCCAGATCGATTTTGGCAACCGGTTTAACAACAGAATTGAAAGTGCGCTGGTTTCGCAAGCTTTGCAGATTATCGCGTTCCTGCTGGACAAACTTCCCCTGCCGGAAACCGCACATGTTGCAAGGTTATTTGATTCTTATCTCGTAGGGACTCCTGAAATAATACCCGTTTCCCAATCCGGCAGCGAAGTCATCAGGTATTTCTGCGACTTCCGGATGTGTGACTAATCTGATAAGACCTGCCACAGTCGCCAGGGGCTGCAAGCTCGGAATCGCTGAGTGCTGCCTGGTCGGGACAATCTCCACAACAACATCCCGGCGCTTGATACGTGCCAGCTGGCAGGCTGTGTCTATCGCATCGGAAATCCCGCCAATGCCGTCAATGAGATTGCGATCAAACGCGCGATTTCCGCTCCATATACGTCCCTGAGCAACCTCGTCAACTTCGTCGTACGTCATACCCCGATTTTCCGCCACGGTATTGACGAAATCATCGTAAACAAGCCTGATCTGCTTGTGGAGCTTCAGGCGCTGCTCATCGGTGAAACCGTGCGCCATCGAAAAAAAATCGGCGTTATCTCCCCTCTTGACGATATAGGTCGAGAAACCAAGATTCTCGCGAAGCCTCGACAGGTCGAGTTTTCCGTAAATCACGCCGATCGATCCGGTGACTGTCGAATTCTGCGCCAGTATGTAGTCCGAGGCGGATGAGATATGATACCCCCCGGATGCCGCAACATTGCTCATCGAGACAATGACCGGTTTCTGTTCCTGAGTCAGTTTCAGTTCACGCCAAATAGACTCTGAACCAAGCACCTGCCCCCCGGGACTATTCACCCTGAGGACAACCGCTTTGACAGACTCATTCGTACGTGCCCTGCGAATTGCCTGATTCAGCGTCTCAGATCCAAGAGACTTGCCGGTGAACAAGCTGTTACCGCTGACTCCGTCTGTGATTGATCCCTCGGCTGGAATGATTGCAACGCATGGAAGCTCACCCCATCGAGCATCATAAGTCCCGATATCAATGTACTGCTTGAACGTTACCGGCGATGCACCACTCAACTGAGCTCCGGCCCAGTCCTCGAATTCGTCCGGATAGATGAGAGTATCGACGAGCCCAGCCTCAAGAGCATCGACAGATGTAATCGGCGCATTATCGATCAGCAACATTAGGCTGTCAGACGAAATCGCTCGCGATTCTGCGATTCCGCACATCACCTGATCCCAGATATCATCGAGGAGAGCATCAACTGCCTCCCGGTGACAAACCGACATGCTGTCGCGGGTCACCAAGTCGGAGGCTGTCTTATAATCACCGATATGCTCAAGCTGTGCATCGATACCGAGCTTGTCCAAAGTGCCCTTGTAGAATGTTACTTCAGCCCGCAGGCCCATCATTTCGAGCTGATCGAGCCTCTGCATGGCGATCTTATCGCACGCTGATGCAAGATAGTATGATCCTGTCCCGGATAATGGTGCAAGAAAACAGACGACCTCTTTTCCCCGCGCCTTAATCTGCATGATCTTCACCCGTAGTTCCTCAAGTTGGGCAAAGCCGAACTTCGGATGGTCTAAATACAATGCGATGCCTGTGATGTGTGCATCATCGCGGATGCGATCCAGTCCAAGGATCAGATCGGAGAATGTCCGCCGCTCCTTTTTCCAGAGAAAGCTTGTCTGACGTTCCTCAGGATAAGATCCGGAAAGTTTGAGAACCGTGTAACGATTTGGGTGTAGCAGAGCATAGCCACGGGTGTTATAACTGTAACCGTACGAGACCACGCCTGATCCAAATTCCGGTTCATCGTCGAAGTATGCATAAGACTCTACGACGGATCGACCGAAAGCAAGAGACAATCCGATTCCAAAGAACTTATTCTCGTCGGCATGCCCACTTACCCACATGCCATCTTTGAGCTTGATGTCGGCGAATGCCGTAAACCTGCCATGTTTGAATTTCTCGCCGCCATAGAACAGGTAATCACCCGATAGCGTGATCTTCTCGCCGAAAGGCCTCAGTCCGCCACCTACGGTGTACTCCACGCTCGTCTTATCACCCTCGAACTCCATACGGTTCAGATTGTTAGCAACAGCGGCCAACGAGAGCTTCCTGTTTGGGCGATAAACCATGCCGATTTTCCAGAAATGGTCGTTGTGGAATCCCTGTCGATCGGTCTTGTAAAATGTGTAGCTCGATCCGACCAGCAGCCGTTTGTTATAGCGCGAGGCCAGCGCAATCGTCCAGGAACTGACCGAGGGCTCGCCACTGCGCTTGAGGCTGTAGTAACCCAGCCCTAATCCGCCGCGAGAAAAAACGAGTCCATTGTCACCGTCGAATGTCGAATCATCAAACGAGTGATAAAACTGCATCTCGAGATAGGGGTTCGATTTCATGACAGCAGGATTATAAAAGACTGCATCGGTACCATCGACAGATGCGACTGATCTTGCACCGTGCGGGTAACTAATGGATGGATACCGCACCGCATTCGCATTAGCTGCAATTGCAGTCAGTATGATCAGTATTCCTGCGACAACTCTCTTCACGTACATGGCCACTCCCTGGCTGACTATTCACTTATATCAGAGGGCATTCGCGCTGATCGGATCGAGCCAACCCGGCATCGCGAGTCCCGTTACGATTGCTATCATAATCGTTCAAATGGAATCCGGCAACAAGTCTTTGTGAAGACTAAAGGACGGGGTCTGAGTGTAGGAAGCTACAACCGAATAGGCAGGTGTGATATATCCTGTGTCGCTCGGCGATCTGTCTACGGCACTCCATAGAATTTCTTGCCCTGAATGCTGACCGTACCGATCCCACTAATATCGACATTTACTTTAGATTCAGGATTGTCTGTGTGAGCTACAAGGCGGTGCCGCCCCATCTCCTCCGATGTGACTGTTATGCCTGTCATGTGTATCCTTCCCCCCCGTTCGACATTCAAATCGAATTCCGCCTCGACATCTTCCGGCAATATCAGCTCCACATTTGAGAAATCATCGGTAACATATAGCTCGGCGTCCTTAAGCTCGATAATCTCAGCGTCAATAGATCCGTAAGTCGTAACAAAGCGAGATCTGCCGCTCGTGAGCTTGATACCTCGAAGGTCAATTGCCGAATAGGACGTCACACATTCCACAACACCAGTCAGGCGAGAAATCTCTATCACCCCGTATTCATTCCTGAAAAGCGCCATTCCATCCTTTGTGTCTATTTTCTGAGCACGGATCATGTTGTTAGACGTGGTTACGTCGATGGCGCCCTGAATATTGTCGAGGTTTACACGGCTGTTTTCAGTAAGAATCTTGAGCATCTGTGTAACGTTTGATACCCTGATTCTCCCGTAGTCATTCAAAACTTCAACAATCGTGAATGGACCCTGGATATTTATGTCAAAATACTCCGCCTGCAAGTCGATTCCAAGACTCTCTGGAAGCACAAGCTCGATTTCGAGCCTGGCGCTCTGGTCGGTGCCCTGCCAGGGCGCTCCCCGCTCAGCGTCGGCACGAAGCACGAGAACTCCATTAGACTTGTCGGACACCAGCTTTATGTACTTTGCGAAGTTCTCCGCCTCATCGAGTGATCTCGCCTTGAAATGTTCTGAGTAGACAAGCCTTGTTTCGGTAGCTGAAGTCTTCATAGAGATTGTGCCCGTAAATCCCGACGAGGCTGTGAACGCCAATCTGGTGATTCCGTCAAAATCCAATTGTTCAGTAATCGTTTCTGACTCATAAATATTGCCGGTCACATTCGTAATCTTGACAGTCTGAGCCGAGGTGCCTGAAAACGACAACAGGAGAATCAAGATTGGCAAGTATGTCGCATGTTTACAGGTCTGAATTGGCATAATATCCCTCTCGCTCACTTCCTGACTACGGTTTCCCCAGCCCCAGGTTTCGTCTGTTTTGCAGATTGAAAAGCCTGTGAGATTTCATACATGGCAATTCCCGCTGCAACAGGGGCACTGAGCGATTCGCAGCCATCTCCGATCGGAATTCGGATCACCTTGTCGCACAATGAAATAACGCCAGCCGAGATACCGTGAGCCTCGTTTCCGATAACAAGGCACACTGGTCTGCTACCTTCCGGCATACTATCAGAAATATCGCTTTCAGAACTCGTTCCAACTACTCTACGTCCGGAAGCCTTCAGTTCAGTCAGCAAATCAGCCAGTTCAGCGTCGGCATGGATATCAAGGTGAAATATGCTGCCAGCAGATGCCCTGACGACCTTGGGCGAATACAACTCGACAGAACCTGAACTCAGTATCACATCTCTGAAACCGAATGCGTGCGCCGACCGCAGAATTGCACCGAGGTTTGATGGGTCTGCCATCGCGTCAAGAGCAAGAATCAGCTCCGAGTTAACCTTCGCAGGAGTGTCGTTCTTCTCAGGTCCTGATAGCACCGCAACGATTCCCTGCGACGACCGGGAGCTATCGAAACGTCTCAGATCCCTGGCTGCCAGTTCGAATATCTCCTTGCCGTCCACTCTTCGAAGGAATTCCTCTCCAGTCGAAGTCAGTTCAGACCGTGACACGACAAGATACTGGATCGGCCAGTTCGCCTTGATCGCTTCCTCTATTACTCTCACTCCGGAGACAAGGAAAGCGTTTCTCTCCCGCCGTCCCTTGACCGTCAACAGCGAGACGAATTCTTTTAGCCTGCTCCCACTCAGTTTCATGCCATCAATTAAGCGGAAAAGTCAGTTTAAAGTCAACCGAAACAATTAAGCGTGATTTCTGTTGCGATTGGGTTCACCGTTTCGTAGTTTCTTCCGATGATTCGTCTAAGAATTCTCTTTGGCTTGCTTCTTCTGCTGCTCCTGCACACATCCGGGCTCGGCGGACAGGCAAGGACTCTCGTCAGATTCGATCTCGACAGTCTTCTATCACGCGGCTTTCCCGAGTACCAGCCGAAGCTCGGAGGTGCGAGAGTCGGCCTGGTGATGTCTGGTGGAGGAGCGAGAGGTTTAGCACAAATCGGCGCATTGAAAGTCCTCGAAAATAGCGATATTGAAGTAGATCTCATCGCCGGCACAAGCATGGGTGGTGTGGTGGGCGGACTGTGGGCCGCTGGATTCTCCGCAGACAGCATCGAACGCCTGGCCAGGAATGTTGATTGGTCCAGTTTTTTCTCCGATAGACCGAAAAGGTCTAATCTCTTCATGACACAGCGTGAGGAGGGAGAGAAACATCTGCTGACGCTTCGATTCGACGGGTTCAAACCGACAATCCCGACCGCTCTCACCTCAGGACAGAAACTGACCTCGCTCCTCAACAGACTCTCTATCGAGACAAACTATGGTTGCCGCCACGATTTCGACAGGCTTAGGATTCCTCTGAGGATATGCGCAGTCGATATTCTGACAGCTAAGCCGGTTATCATTCGCAAGGGGAATCTTGCAGACGCCCTTAGAGCGACTATGTCCGTGCCGCTGGCTTTCACACCGCTCGAGATTGATTCCATGATGCTCATGGATGGTGGACTGCTGATGCCAATACCGGTTGAAGTCGCTCGCGACGCAGGAGCAAACGTCGTAATTGCCATCAACACAACATCAGGACTGCTCGAAAGAGATCAGATTTCTGATGCGATCGACATAGCGAATCAGACCACGACTATCATGCAGCTTGAGACCAGAAACAATGAACTTTCCAAAGCAGACGTGGTGGTCACTCCGGATCTCGGAGGGAAATTGGCAACCGATTTCAGCGGAATTGACCTAATGATTGCTGCCGGAGAAGCGGCGATGCTGGAAGCCCTGCCACAAATCAGGGCGAAGATTGACACCGAACGGTATTTGTGCGGCGACGCAGCTTCGGTGCGAGTCGATTCCATATCAGCCCCGGGATTTTTGCGGACTAATCCGACAGTTATTGATCTTACCAAAACGGCCAGGCAGGGGAAGCTGCTCACCATTTTCCAGATTAGGCAGGCCGCACTTCAAATCCTGAACTCGGGGACCGTATCTCATCTTGAGGTAAGGCATGTTGAGTCTGACAGTCTCGGCCTGCTTATCTTGGAATCATGCCCGATATCGCCTGCCGCCAGGGTTGGCTGGGTTGGCAACGAGACTATCAGCGACGGAACAATTCGGAGTGCTATCAGCTCATGTGACTCAACCGAGAATGGCGCCGATGCTATTCAGGATGTCTATGACCGATTCTCCGTCCTCTACAGGAGCTGTGGATATGATCTAATGGAGATAGACTCGGTTACGTACAATATTCTCGCAGACTCAACCACTTACTACATCTCCGAAGGTTTGATTTCGCGTGTCATGATTACAGGCAACGACCGCACTCGAGGCTGGGTGATCAAGCGGAATTTCACTCTTGATCCGGGCGAACCGTTCAATCTTGAAGCCGCTGAGAAGGGAATGTCGAACATCTATTCGACCGGGCTGTTCGAACGGGTCAATTTCGATGTAGAGCGTCGCGAAAATGAGGCGCTCGTGCGCATCGAAGTCAAAGAGAAGAAATTCGACCACATGCGCATCGGAGCACACTACCACGAGCACTACCATGCAGAGACTTTCGCGGATTTTGCCGACGCGAATGTCCTTGGATTGTCACACGAATTGTTTTTCAGGGTCCAGTACGGCGAGAAACGGAAGTACTACAGTCTGAATCTTAAGGCAGACAGGATATTCGAAACCTATCTCACATATCGCATAAAGTTGTATCACGAAAGGCTGAAGCGAGATCGGTATGAGGACAATGTCTCACTCGGATTCAACAGAGAGCGACGCACCGGCGCTATGGTAGCTTTCGGCCAGCAGATATCGAAACTTGGGACGGTTACGATCGAGGCAAGAGCGGAGCGGCTCCGAATCGATCTGCCGGTATTCGCGGGACTGATACACAGAAGTCTGCGCAGCATTACCCTGCGGTCGAAGGTCGACAATCTCGACAAATACCCCTACCCCGATGCAGGTGTCGCGGCCCACTTCTATCTTGAGCTTGCGTACGATGCTTTCGGCGGAGAAGACCGCTATAAGAAGGCGTATTTCGATTGGAAGGCACAGATTCCTCTCAGTGATAAGCTCGGTCTCCAGCCAAGCTTCGCCATCGGTGCGTCCGATGTCGCGCTGCCAATGTTCGAGAAATTCTCCCTCGGTGGCAACAGGAATCTGTATGGATACCACAACGACGCTCTTGAGGGAGATAAGCTGTTCAGAGGAAGTTTCGGCCTTAGATATGCCCTGCCGTACGGATTTTACGTAACGGGACGGTATGATGTCGGCAATATCTGGAGTACACTCGAGGAAATTCGTTTTGACAACCTGCTCCACTGCTCCGGCGTAGAACTGTCATACGACTCTCCGCTCGGACCGATTTCGGTCAGCTATGGCCGAGCGGAACGCGAGCATGAGCGCGCGTATATCGATGTCGGTTATGATTTTTGAGAAACGATGCTTCCTGACGGCTCCCGCGAAGCAAACCACACTCCCACCAACACAAGGGCAATCCCGAAACCTAGCCGGGCTGTAATACTCTCATCGAGGATTAGCCAGCCGAGAAAGAGCGCTACAATCGGCGTGACAAATCCGACCAGCGACAGTGTGACAGCATTCATTCTCGATAACAGATAGAAGAAAGCCCAGAATGCAAACGCTGTTCCGACCAGAGCAAGATGCAACGTCGAAAGAATCGTGTTGGCGTTGAGCTTGAGTGCAGATACGTCATCAAATACAAGCGCCATTACCAACAACAGAATAAAGCCTGGTATCATCTGCGTGTGCGTCAACAGAAGCGGATCGACATGGCGCAGATGTTTTCTCACGAATACCGTGGTAAATCCCGCTGTCGCCGAAGCGAGCGTGATAACGACAGCCCCCCATATTGCCATTTCCCCATGCAGAGAGATATCGCCGAGATAGATCACGACTATTCCGGCAAAGCCTACAACGATGCCGATGACTTTTAACACGGTCACCCTCTCGCTGCGGAGCATCATGTATGAAAACATCGCAACGAAAAATGGAATCGATGCGAACAGAACCGAGGCGGTCCCTGACGACACGTAATTCTGTCCCCAGTGAATGAATCCATAACTCACGCCGTACGACAGCGATCCTACCAGCATGATTTTGCCCCAATTGCCAGAAATCGATTGATAGCTCGGGCGTTTGAATAGTATCACCGAGCCAAGGGCTATAAAACTGATGAAAAACCTTATGGTGGCAAGCCAGAATGGCGGGGCCGATTCGAGGCCGATTTTCACGACCGGCCAGTTCGATCCCCACGCAAGCGCAAGTGCTACGAAGAGTATGAATTCACGCAAGCTTCTAATCTCCTCCGAATCTGGAGATAAGTGCAATCCGGCGCCAAGTCAACCTGAATTCGCAGTCTGCATGATTTGCGTGGAAGATTGCCGGACAGCCGGCTAGTGCGCTGTACCAGCAGAAGCACTCGTCGGTGAAGGTGTCGAGTGAATGATTTTGAGGTCCTTGATTTCTATCACCTGTGGCTCAGTCTTACCAGTCTCAACTATCGAACAGCCCCAGATCGACCGGACATGCGCTCTGTTCCATCGGGTCAAATCGATTTCGATCTGTGTGAACTCCTTTGAGAGAGTCTTGTCGACCGCTGGAAAGGTGCCGTTCGGAGAATCGCAATCCTCGATAAGCGAGAAGAACTGAACGTCTATCTCGCTGGCTTGTGATCGTGCGAGGAATGTAATCTTCTCGGCGTTTTCCATGTCGTAACCATCTTTGCCGAGGAGGATTTCCTCGTCAGGCGAGAGAGTGAAAATGCAGCTGATGCGATCAGAGTTGTGATTGCTGAAACTCAGAATAACAGTTGATCCGCGATCACCACTGCAATCAGATTCGATCAATGAGCCGCACGATTCGATTCTCGCAAATCGGCTCTGGTCACTGCATGGCACAACCGGCTCCGGTTCACCCTCGCGGACAAGCGTCACGTTGTAGCTGACTGTATCCGCCGATTCCGGAATAGTGGCGAGGCAGTACCGTACCATGAACCCTTCGCGCGATGCTGATATCGCACAATCAATATGATCTGACTCCACATAGGTAAGCGCCACGCCATCTTTGTCGGTGAAGAAGTAATTCTCGCGACAATCCACAAAAAGCATCACATCCGGCACCGGGTAACCATTTGAATTATGGAATATGCCTTTCAGTATGACGCCGGCTGCAGGCTGAGATATGCAGAATAGCAGTAAGAATGCAATGACAGTACGACTCATGAATCGGATTCCTTTCCAGCATTCTATCGGCAAATTGACGGTTTGGAGGCATCGCGCGGAAGCCTCAAACGGCCATTCTGTTCAAGTTTACAGCAGTGCGTCTGCGGATTTCGATTTCGATAATCTTAGTTATCCTTTGACACCGGATTAGCTATTGCGTAGTTTATGGCCATGGAAGAGACAAAGCCGAAAGAGACAACTCCCGAGACCGAACCGATCATAGCCTGGTCAATCCATCCGGCAAAGCAGAGGCTCTGGGTGACAGCTGCGGTGATAGTCTTTATTCTGATAATCGCCATCGGCATTTATTCGTGGACTGTCTCGGCACTATTTACGGCGCTTGCGACGATGATACTGATCGGTTCACTATCAGGCTACTTCTTCCCGACTTCATACAAATTCTACGACGACCAGGTTGTGGTCAAATATACGATCACAAGCATCAAGAAAGAGTGGTCTCAGTACAGATCGTATTACAAAGACAAGAGTGGCGTGCTTCTTTCGCCGTTCACCCAGCGGTCGCGTCTCGAAAACTTCAGGGGCATATACATACGCTTCGGAGATTGCGATCGGGAACGTGTGATGGAATTCATAAAATGCAAAGTCGAAAGTGACGACAATGGGACTCGGTGATATGATTCCGGGCAGCAAGGGGCAGCCGGAGAGTCAGAAAGAACTCCCGCCGGAGCAGCAGGAGATTCTCGAAAAAGTCGCGAAAAAAGTCGTGCGGTGGCGCATGGCTGTCCCGGCGATCATGGCGCTTGAAACTGCCAAGCCGCTCACCTTCATCGGGTCGCAGGTGATGGTATTCTTCGAGCCGATTGTGCAGACAATATTCTCGATAAAGTACTACGACACCTTTCGTGAAATGATGGAAGATCGCGAGAATGTCGAACGGCTGCTCTTGTGTATTGAGAAATTCGACGCCGAGCTCAAGGTCAGAGAGAAAGACTACAACAAGAAGCTCAAGAGATATCTCAAGAAGCAGTCCTGGGGCAAGCGTTTCTGGATGTGGCTTACCGGCCGCTATCCCAATCTCGAACAGCTCGAAAAAGAGCTGTCAAAGTATGGCGCTATGTCGAGCGAAGATCTCGACGCTAAATGACGCCGACCTCTCAGCAATCCCCCGGTGCCGGGCCACCTGAAAATATATACGCGATCAGATAAACCACATCATCGATATCAATAGCGCCGGAGCAATCCGCATCACCTGAACCGATCGGATCGGGAACCGGGCCGCCTGAGAAAATATAGGCGATCAGGTACACGACGTCATCAATATCGACCGCGCCGCTGCCATCGGCATCACCCGGAACAAAAACGTTAGCTATCGAGAAACTCGCCCTCGGTGAATACGCCGTCGTAACGACAGGCGCCGACGACGGTGTCGCCGCCACGCGCCAGTAATAGTCTCCCTCAGCAAGTGGATCGGTTGCAATTGACGATCCGGACGGCTGAGTCGCGCTATACACGACATTGGTGAATCCGAATTCTGTCGCCACCTGTACCTGATATGACGCTGCTCCCTCGGATGCAGTCCAGCGCAGTTCTGGTGTCTCCGTGCCGACCAACGCTCCCCCCTTCGGCGATATCGGCAAAGGAACATCAATATTCGTGTGGGAGAGAATCCACGCGTACCAGCCCTGCAGAAAGGCAACCAATGATGCATGGTCGAGTCTCTCAATACCATATGCACAGAATGTCGTCGCTAGCGTACCGACAACAGGATCGCCGCTCGGATAGCTAACGGCTATCGCACCATCATCGAGCGCCTCCTGCAACGTGGCTGCTGCACCGGCTCCGGCGATTATGAAATCGGAATAGTCATAGAATGTCCATTCCATGCTCGTTCCGCTAAAGCCGTCCATATATGATCCGGGAACGCCTTCAATCAGATAAGCTCCTTGATCCTCCTGAGGCACGCCGGTGACATGCATGTAGCCGGCAAGGAACGAGTCCATGCCGAGATCGTAGATATAGTCCTGGCTGAATAGACCAACACGACCGGCGTTGTCGAGATACTGCTGCAGCACTGTCCGCTCTGCGGATGTCAGGCACTTCTCATAATCAGGGTCCGACGTTCGCGTGCCAAAATATGATCCGTTCGTCCAAAGCACGAGCTGATATGGTATGAGCTTGTCGTATTCAGGAGTGCCATCGGAGAATGTGCGATAGACATCAAAGGCAACACCTGCATCATACATCGCATCAACAAGATTGTCCGACCAGTTCGAGCCGTTATTGTCGAGCACCAGCAGAATCTTCTGGCGATTGATGTCGATTCTGATCGGAATATCCTGCGGACTACCGTCCGCAGTCAGGTGCAGATTGAATGTTGCCGCCGAATCGAAATCTGCGATTCCTGTCAGCACTTCGAACCTGAACGGTGATGGTTCATTCGCGACAACCGACGCGTGGCTGGCGCTGCCGTAGTCGGCGCTGTTATCAATAATCGAGACGCGCGTATCTGATGTGCTCAGAATCCCGCTGAGACCTGCCGCACCGCCACCGTCGCACGCGAGTGATATCACAAGATCGACCACCTCGCCGGAATCGGCATCAGAATTGAAATTCGGTGGTGCACCGAGCGAGACCGTGTCGAGAATGTCGTACGAACTCAACCTGTAGATTGGTTCGTCGGGATCGACGATGAGATCAAGTAGCATCGAATCGGCATAGTATTCAATGCTCGCGATGGTCACGATGTCGGTAGTGTTATTGTAATCGAAGCTGTTGGGATTCGACGAAAACGAGAAATAGTCGTTCCCGGTCGCTCCGGGGTAGAGATCGCCCGCGTCTCCCCTGTTTGTGCGAGGGTGTCTATTGCCGCCACCGTAATCTTTTTCGAGATCGAAACTGCCGTCAGCCTGCTCTAATGTGACGTAACGATGGCTCTCGTCCTGCTGCCATCCGTTCTCATCGACATGCCAGATCGCCAAACCGCCATCCCCTCTGAAAAGTGAATCGAAACCGATCTTTGCGCGGTCTTCTACAAGAAAATACTCGTGCGGGCTAATTGGGTGATGAATTCTATAACAGACGGGTGAAGTGACGGCCGGCGGAATCACGAGACCGATCATGTTGGCAGTTACATCAATAGGCGTCATCCAGCCCATTCTCAGCTTCATTTCGGCGCACATGTGTGTCGGACGTTCCGGGTTGCCGGGAAGCGCGCCCCATGACCCAGCCGCCATCAAGCAGTACACGCCGATCCCCTCCGATGTGCCGTCGGTGTCGTACAGATCGGGAAGTCCAAGAACATGCCCGTACTCATGGCAGAAAACTCCGATTTCGATCATCGCGCCGCCGAGAAGCTCTTCCGGCTCTATTGAGTAACGACCAGTTGAAACGAAGTCATTTGTGTATACTTCATGATACCATGCATGCGACCAGATGTCGTTCGGATCGCCTGTCTCTTCACCGCCCGGACCGGCATGCACGAGGAATATTCCCTCCGCGTAGCCGTCGCCGTTATTGTCAAACTGTGCGAAGTTTATTGTCGGATCAAGGATGTTCACACAATCCTCAAGCAATCCCTGAGAGTTGTTCGGATACCATCCCATGCCGTAATTGCCGTCTGAATAGTATGTGTATGGATGCGGAGCCATTATCCACGCAGTGACAGTTCCGGTTGGTGAAAATGCACCATATGAGACTTCCTGATAGTATTCGAGAAGCGAACCGGTCGGGATAACGCCCGTAGAAAACATCAAGTCATCATAGGCTAACTGTGGATGATTGACATCGTCCGCCTGATTATCAGGGAATTCTACAAGGATCAGCAGGAGATTATCAGTATTGTTCGGTCTTTTCAGGGCTGCCTCTTCGAGGTCCTTCTTCATAGTTGGTGGCAACTTCGGGATACCATGCTTGACGCCTTCCGGTACCGGCATACCGAGCCGTTCAGTATACCACTCCGGAGGAGCCGGCGGCATCACTGCCAGAGTCCATGAGCTGAGAACCAAAATGAGAACAAAGCTCAAGCACGTTAGTCTAATGAGATTCTTCACGACGGCTCTCCTTTATCAACACTTTGATCCCAACAATCGACATCATCATCACAACTGCCGGACTCAAAGAACAAGTTACGATTTTTGTCAGACAATTTACCTACGTAAGTGATTTGTATGTACGGAGTTAAAATAGCACATCCTGCTGATTTATCAACAGTTTTCTTATCTTTCCGGGAAAATATCTGGCAATCTCGTAAGGGCTTCCCTACATTGTCATTAGATGGTTGATAGTGGAACGACGGTAATGGCATCCAGACGTAGTCTGTCATGAATAGAGACGGTCTCTCCAGCAGAGTTTCTAGGACAATAATTGAATGCGAGCTCATCAGCCGGGGCGATAAGCTGGTCTGTGGAATCTCAGGTGGTCCCGACTCAGTCTGCATGGTGCACATTCTGACAGACTGGCGGCGCGAACTCGGTTTTGAGATGGTCCTTGCCCATGTCAACTATCACACTCGCGGTGACGACTCCGACCTTGATGAAGACCTCTGTCGGAAACTGGCCACTGATCTCGGTATCGACATGCATGTCAGAGCAGTCGATCAGGAAGAGCTGATTCTCTTAAAGAACGGCAATTTCCAGCGGGATGCGCGGCACTTGAGATATGAGTTTTTCGCCCGATTACTCGCGGATATCGGCTGCAACAAAATTGCTACCGGGCACACAGCCGATGATGTGGCGGAAACTTCACTAATGCATTACGTCCGTGGGGCTGGGATATCGGGCATCGGGGGAATATACCCCACGAATGGCAACCTGATCCGACCACTCATCGACTGCTATCGGGATGAGATCATTTCCTACCTCTCCGAGAAACGGATTACCTATCGAATCGATAGCAGCAATCTGGAGAGCAAGTATCTGAGGAACCGCGTCCGAAATCAACTGATACCGTTGCTGAGTGAGAATTATAATTCCAGAGTAGTCCGCGCGATTGCCAGGACAGCGCACATCGCACAGGCGACCGGTGAGTTCCTTGAAAAGCATGTCGACCGGCTCTGGAGAGACTCCGTTTCGTCTTCGCGGCTGGGCAAAATCCTCATTGATGTTCGTGCCTTCACCAGCGGCGACAAGATATTGAGATACGAATTGATCCGAAAAGCGTATAACTTGCTTCTGGGAGAGGACAACCACAGAACATCGCTCGACCTCGAACTCATCGAATCTGCAGACAGACTTACGGCCTCAGAGGTTGGCCGAAGAGCTGACTTGAATAGCGGCATTTCGATAGAGAGGGGTAGCGATCAATTAGTAATTTTCCGCAACGATGTGACAGAGGTCTGCGAAAGGGTCGACGTCCCCGGCATCACCAGGCTTGAAGATTTCAGCCTTGAGGTCCTGTCGGAAATCTGCGATTTCGATGGAGAGATAGCCAAGTCCAGTGATTGCTGGGATGTGCAGCTCGATTTTGACAGGTTGACTCCCCCTTTCTTGCTGCGCACGTTCAGAGATGGAGATCGCGTCAGATTGTTGAATTCACCGGGCAGCAGGAAGTTGTCAAATATTCTCATCGACAGGAAAATTCCCCGGTCGCTTCGCTCCGAAATCCCAATCTTGACGGCTGCCGACGAGATCGTCTGGATTGTCGGAGTCGGCATAACGGATAGCGCAAAACTGACCGCACAAACTGAGAAGGTGCTGAAACTCCATGCAAAATCAAGCGTTATACAGGAGTGAGATGTCTGACCGCCTGCAAATACTAATTGATCAGGATCGTCTGGCAAGAAGAGTATCGGAGTTAGCGAAGCAGATATCTGAGGATTATAGAGGGCGATGCCCGATTCTGGTGGCAGTCCTCAAAGGCGGATTCGTATTTATGGCTGACCTGATTCGGGAGCTTGATATAGAATTCGTCGTAGACTTTATCGCAATCGGCAGCTATGGAGGTAACCGAAATTCGAGTGGAGCTGTTAAACTGCTAAAAGACCTGAACCACGATATAAGCGGCGAAGATGTTATCTTCATTGAAGATATAGTTGACAGCGGACTCTCTTTGAGTTATATCTATGCAAACTTTTTGGCAAGACAGCCGAAATCTATAGAAGTAGTGACACTTCTTGATAAAATAGAGAACAGAAAGGCAGATTTGCGTATAAAGTACGTGGGTTTTGAAATACCAGACAGATTCGTGATCGGTTACGGACTCGATCTGGACGAGAGATTCCGCGGATTGCCTTATATAGCATGCCTAACGGAGGACTGAGTAGTCGAGAATGAGCAATTTTGATCAAGATCGCCGGAGCGGCCGAGAGCCATCCGGCAATAGGCAGAATAAAGACAAGAAAGACGAATTCCAGTGGAAGCGTAACGCCAGGCCTCTTTTCTTCTGGCTTGTCATCGTCCTGGTATTGATCTTCTTCATCAAATTTTATTACTCCGGGCAGACCGAACTGGCTCAGATTACGTACTCGGAATTCCTCTCTGAGGTGGACAAAGGGAATGTCACGGAAGTCGTTTTTATCGATCACGACATTCACGGAAAATTCCGCGAGCCATACAGCCATGTTGTGGCAGGCGAGAGCAAGGCTTACGATGACTTCAAAACGCGCCTGGTATTCGAGGACCCGAGTCTTCTGACCCGACTCGAAGAGAGCAATGTGCAAATCAAGGCAGAGGAGCAGCCGTTCAGTTGGCTCACAATCCTCGGTTTTGCGCCGTGGCTGCTGTTGATCGTTTTCTGGATCTTCATGATGCGCCAGATGCAGGGTGGCGGCGGTCCGAAGGGGTTATTCTCATTTGGAAAGTCTCGCGCACGGTTGCTGACTGCGGAAGGTACAAAAGTGACGTTCTCGGATGTTGCCGGATGTGACGAAGCCAAGGAAGAATTGCAGGAGATTATTGAATTCCTTAAGGAGCCGGGGAAATTCCAGAAACTCGGCGGCAAGATTCCCAAAGGCGCACTGCTGCTCGGCAATCCCGGAACAGGAAAGACTCTGCTCGCTCGTGCTGTCGCGGGTGAAGCTGATGTTCCTTTCTTCTCGATGAGCGGCTCAGACTTTGTCGAAATGTTCGTCGGTGTCGGTGCATCGCGGGTGCGCGACCTGTTCGACCAAGGCAAGAAGAACGCCCCCTGTATCATATTCATCGACGAAATCGACGCCGTCGGCCGTCACAGAGGCGCAGGTCTCGGAGGTGGTCACGATGAGCGCGAACAGACGCTGAATCAGCTTCTCGTCGAGATGGATGGATTCGAGTCGAACGAGGGTGTTATTCTGCTGGCAGCGACAAACCGTCCCGACGTGCTCGATCCGGCTCTTCTCCGCCCCGGCAGATTCGATCGCCAGATTATCGTGGATCAGCCAGATATCAAGGGCCGCGAGGGCATTCTTAGGGTGCACGTGAGGAAAGTCAACATAGATGAGTCCGTCGATCTGGAAGTCCTTGCCCGGGGAACTCCCGGTATGTCTGGAGCCGAACTGGCCAACATGGTCAATGAGGCTGCACTTCTTGCAGCCCGCAAGAACCATGATAAAGTGCTGATGGATGATATGGAACAGGCCAAAGACAAGGTCATGATGGGCACCGAACGACGGTCGCTTGTGATCTCGGAGGAAGAGAAGAAGACTACGGCATATCACGAGGCTGGTCATGCGCTCGTTGCAAGGCTGATGCCGAAATCGGACCCCGTGCACAAAGTCACCATTATCCCGAGAGGTATGGCGCTCGGCTTGACTTCC